>NZ_JBXUOW010000010.1:0-103914 GCF_057196645.1 Micromonospora sp. ATLC16 | reverse complement strand
CCCTTCCGGGCCGCTCCCTTCCGGGCCGCTCCCTTCCGGGCCGCTCCCTTCCGGGCCGCTCCCTTCCGGGCCGCTCCCTTCCGGGCCGCTCCCTTCCGGGCCGCTCCCTTCCGGGCCGCTCCCTTCTAGCCCCGCTTGAGAGGGCCGTGCCCGGCCCGCTGCCTCGGCGGCCGCTCCAGGGGTTGGTATCCGGCGCGGGTGTCGGCGCCTGAATGAGCTTCCTGGGCGACTTTCGTCGGTCCGCTGCACTGTCGGTCCGCTGCCTCTGTCGGGTCGCCCGCTTCCTTCCGCGCAGGCCGCGGCCGGCGACCGGCGCAGACGACGCCCGTCTGGCGCGTGTCTGTCGTGGCTGACCCGGCCGCGCCCGTCTGGGTGGGCCCCCGTCTAGGCGGGCCTCCACCAGGGCGGGCCTCCACCAGGGCGGGCCTCCACCAGGGCGGAGTCGACCTCCATTCGAGCCGACCCCAGTGCCCGCCGAAGCCACGCCCGTCCAGGCCGACTCGACAGTCGGGTCACGACTTGCGGTATGTCGCGCCTATAGCTCTGGTCTGAGGGCCCGACATGCCGCAAGTCGGAAATCCCCGCGTCGAGCCTCGACCTGGACCACAAAGGCGGCGCCGCGCAGTAGTAGCGACAGCGGCAGCAGCAGAGCGGCGGCGAGAGCGGCACGAACTAACGGCTACGGCAGCGCCAGCGGCCACGGCAAGCACCAAGCACCAAGCACCAAGCACCAAGCACCAAGCACCAAGCACCAAGCACCAAGCACCAAGCACCAGATATCTTGAGCCGGGCACGTCGGGCAAGGCGGCCGTTGGGCGCGTGCGGTAAGCCCCGGTCTAGCCGCGGCTACCCGGATGACGACGAGGCCACCTCGTCGCACTGGGACGAGGTGGCCTTGTCGGTGCGGTTGTTCAGTTCTCCGGGTCTTCGGGCTCTACTCCGATGATGCCCACGATCCGCTCTAGGTCGTCGACGGTCGCGAACTCGATCGTGATCTTGCCCTTGCTCCGCCCAATGTCGACCTTCACCCGGGTGTCGAACCGGTCGGAGAGACGGTCGGCGAGGTCGGTCAGCGCCGGTGCGTGTGGCTTCGGCCGACGCTTCGCCGACTCCTTCTTGGCCGGTCCGTCGTTGAGGGCGAGCGCGACGATCTCCTCGGTCGCCCGGACCGACAGTCCTTCGGCGACGATTCGCAGCGCCAGCTGCTCCTGGGTCTCCGAGTCCTCCAGGCTGAGCAGCGCTCGGGCGTGCCCGGCGGAGAGGACACCGGCCGCCACGCGTCGCTGAACCGGTGCCGGCAGGTTCATCAGCCGGATGGTGTTCGAGATCTGCGGCCGGCTGCGACCGATGCGCCGGGCGAGTTCCTCGTGGGTGGCCCCGAACTCCTCCAGCAACTGCTGATAGGCCGCCGCCTCTTCCAGCGGGTTGAGGTTCGCCCGGTGGATGTTCTCCAGCAGCGCGTCCCGCAGCATGGCGTCGTCTCGGGTGTCGCGCACGATCGCCGGGATGTTCTCCCGACCGACCGCCTGGGCGGCACGCCACCGGCGTTCACCCATGACGAGCTCGAACTTCTCGCCATCGAGTTGCCGCACCACGATCGGCTGGAGAAAACCAACCTCCTGGATGGAGGTCTTCAGCTCCTCCAGGGCCTCCTCGTCGAAGACCTGACGAGGCTGCTTCGGGTTGGGCACGATCGAGTCGACCGGGATCTCCGCGAAGCGCGCGCCGGGCACCGGGCTCAGGGTCTCGTCAGGCTCGATGGCCGGAACGGGCACCGGCATCGGGGCCGGAGTCGCCACGGCCGTCGACCCGCTCACTGCCGGCGTCGGCGTGCCGACCCCAGCGCCAGCGTTGGGCGCCGGCCCGGTCGGAATCAGCGCCCCCAGGCCCCGCCCCAGACCGCCCCGTGGACGGTTCTTCATGCCACGCCTCCCAGCGCCTCGTCCGCACTACGCATTCCGGCTCACCGGCTCCTTGACGCCCCGCTCAGCAATCTCCTGCGCGGCCTCGAAGTAGCTCGTCGCGCCCCGCGAACCGGGATCGTAGGTCATCACCGACTGGCCGTAGCTAGGCGCCTCGGAGACCCGCACGTTACGCGGAATCACCGCCTGGAGCACCTTGTCGCCGAAGTGGTTCCGGACGTCCTGCTCGACCGCGTCGGCGAGCCGGGTACGACGGTCGTACATGGTGAGCAGGATCGTCGAGACCTCGAGCCGCGGGTTGAGGTGCTGACGAACCAGGTTGATGTTGTTGATCAGCTGGTTGAGCCCCTCAAGCGCGTAGTACTCACACTGGATGGGAATGAGCACCTCCTGCGCGGCCACCAACGCGTTGACGGTCAACAGGCCGAGCGAGGGCGGGCAGTCGATGAACACGTAGTCGAAGTGCCCCGGGTAGGCGGTGATGGCACGGTCCAAACGCGACTCGCGGGCCACCACTGACACCAGCTCGATCTCGGCTCCGGCGAGATCGATGGTGGCCGGCACACACCAGAGGTTGGGAATGCCCTCCACCGCCTGGGTCACGCCCTCCAGCGGCACACTGTTGATCAGACAGTCGTAGACGTCCGGTACGCCAGTGTGGTGTGGCACGTTGAGGCCGGTCGAGGCGTTGCCCTGCGGGTCGAGGTCGACCACGAGCACCCGGTTGCCGTGCAGGGCCAGCGCCACCGCGAGGTTTACCGTGGTCGTGGTCTTACCCACACCGCCCTTCTGGTTCGCGACGCACATGACCCGGGTCCGGTCGGGCCGAGGCATGGTCACCTCGCCACTGGGATTCAGGATCTGCACGGCGCGCATCGCCTCCATTGCCAACGGTGGGTCATCCTCTTCGCGCGTCGGGGTTTCACGTGAAACGTACGCGGTCTCGGTCGCGGCTGACGCATAGGACTCGTCCGCGGGTGCGGGCGTGTCGGAAGCCGGTCGAGGATCCGGCACCCCTGCGGATGTCGGGTGGTGCGCTGCCGCCGCCTCGAACCGAGCGGAGGCGGAGGTGTTCCGGCGGATCGGGATCACCCTCGCGTCCGGGGTCACGTTGACCGGGCGGCCACTCGCGTCCGTACCGTCGCGTCCGTCGCCGGCCCCCGACCACGGAACACCCGACGTCGGCGCGTTCCGACCGGGTTCCGGTGGGCTCTGCGGCACCTCGGAGGGCCGCCAGTTCGGATATTCGGTTTCACGTGAAACAGGGTCACCCGCTGCCCCGGTCACGCGCGGATCGTCGTACCTGCCGTCGTCATGCACCTGTCATCCCTACCCGCTTCGGATGGTCGGTCCGCACCCGTCAACCGGGCCACTCGCGTGCTCTCCGCAGAGGTACCGCCCGGTGGGAGCGGCCGAACCCCGGAGGGAGATCCATCGCCGCCCGCTCCACACTATCGACGCGCGGCCAGCCTACGGCGCACGGGCGCGGCCGGTCCACGTCGGGTTTGTAACGCGCCGATCGCGGCGCGCGCAGCGGGACGAGCAACCCGGCTGTTCCCGACGTGCGTGCCCAGGTCAGCCCGGTCGACGACCCGGGCGACCCGGATGTGGGGCGCTCCGGCCTACCGGCGACGGGACCGTGCCTTCCTGGACGACGTCCGGGCCGCCGGAGACGTCCGGGCCGCCGGACCGACCGATCTCTCCCGCACGATCTCGACCACCGTGGTCGGCGGATCCACGACGCCTTCACCACACCGGCGCACCACGGGTCGACCGCCGCCGAGACGGTGCACCGCCTCGGCGTGCTCGGAGATCTCCTCCGCCGCCGAGGCGCCCTTCAGCGCGAGTAGTCGGCCGCCGATCCCGGTGAGAGGCAGACACCAGCCCGCGAGCCGGTCCAGCGGTGCCACCGCCCGCGCGGTGACCACGTCCCCCGGCTCAACCTCCGCGACCGCCTCCTCGGCTCGGCCACGGAACACCCGTACGGAATCGGCCAGGCCGAGCGCCGCCACCGCCTCGTTGAGGAAGAGGGTGCGACGGGCCAACGGCTCGATGAGTGTCATCGCCAGGTCGGGCCGGGCGATGGCGAGCACAAGACCGGGAAGGCCGGCACCCGATCCGACGTCCAGCACGGAGGTGCCCGGTGGGATCAGCTCGGCCACCGCCGCGCAGTTCAGCAGGTGACGGTCCCAGATCCGAGGGGCCTCACGTGGCCCGATCAGCCCTCGGAGCACCCCGTCTGTCGCGAGCAGTTCGGCGTAGGCCGCAGCGACGTCGAGGCGTACGCCGAAGAGCCGGCTCGCCGCTTCGGCCAGTTCGGCCGGCAGCACCGCCGTGGTGGGCCGAGGCGGGACAGCCGCCGGCCCGGGCGGCGTACCACCCGGGCCGGACGCGGCAACACCGCTGGCGTCGTCTTGCCTCACCCGTCAGTCCGCGGGACGGACAACGATGCGCCGGCTGGGCTCGACGCCCTCGGACTCGCTCTCCACCCCGTCGATCGCGTTGACCACGTCGTGGACGCACTTACGCTCAAAGGCGGACATCGGCTCCAGCCGCACCGGCTCACCGTGCTCCTTGACCTTCTCGACCGCGTTGCGGGCGACCGCGGCAAGTTCCTTACGCCGGTTGGCCCGGTACCCGCCGACGTCAAGCAGCAGCCGGCTCGGCGAGCCGGTCTGCCGGAACACCGCGAGCCGGGCCAGTTCCTGAAGTGCTTCGAGGGTCGCACCGCGCTGGCCGACGAGGTTCTGCAGGCGACCACCGACGACCTCGACCACCGGACGGCCACCCGACACCAACTCGTCGATGTCACCGTCGTAATCGAGGATGTCGAGCAGCCCCTCCACGTAGTCGGCCGCGATCTCGCTCTGTCGGAACAGGTCGCTCTCGCCGGGAGCCTTGCTCGGCGCCGCTTCTGCGTCGGTCTCCTCCGGCTCGCTCTCGACCGGAGCCGCCGTGGTCGGCTCCTCGTCGTCCAGGGGCTGTTCGGCGCGGGGGATGCTGGTGTCGGTCACGGTGTCATCTCCGTACTCGCTCGGCCGGACCTCGGGTCCGCTGGTTTCCCGCGGCCGGCGGGAGGTCGCCGGTGCCCACGGGCACGTCTGTAGGGCATGTCTCGCCCGTCCACCACTGCACGCGTGGCGCTTCGCGTCCCGGCGCCGACCAGACGGCGGCAGCGCGGCGCGCAACGGGCCGCCGTCGGTCTTCCGGCGTCGGCCCGGACGATTCAGCCCTGCCGCTTGGCGGGGCGGCCCTTCTTCGGGTTGGCCGGCTTGGCACCCGGCTTCGGACCGGCGATCTTCGGCGCGGCCGGGGGCGGAGGCACGGCAGCCGGCTTGCTCCGGCCGAACAGTCCACCGTTCTTCGCGGGCTGCGCCCCGTTCCGCGCCGAGGTGCCCGGCTTGCCGCTGGTCGCGGTCACCGGCGGCGGGAACTTGCGCAGCACCCACTGTTGCTGCCCGAGGGTGAACAGGTTGTTGGTGACCCAGTAGATGATCACACCGATCGGGAAGATGGCACCGGACACCAGCAGGGACAGCGGGATGCCGTAGAGCATCAGGCGCTGGATCATGCGCTGCTGCGGGTCCTCCGCCCAGCCCGTCTTGAGGATCATCTGGCGGCTGGTGAGGTACGTGGTGCCCATCATCACCAGCACCAGGACACCGGCCATGATCTTCACGACGGTGCCGTTGGCACCGAGCTGCGCCAGCTCCTCCGCGGTCGAGCCGAACTTGCTGGCGATCGGAGCGGTGAAGAGGGTCGCGTCCGAGGCGCTGTTGAACTGGTCGACGGTCCAGCCGTAGATGTCCTTGTTGTTCTTCGCCGGGTCCGGATTCAGGCGGCGCAGGACGTGGAAGAGACCGAGGAAGACCGGGATCTGGAGGAACATCGGAAGGCAGCCCATGAGCGGGTTGGCCTTTTCCTTCCGGTAGAGCTCCATCATCTCCTTCTGGAGCGTCTCCCGGTCACCCTTGTGCTTCTCCTGGAGCGCCTTCACCTGCGGTTGGAGCGCCTGCATCGCCCGCTGCGACTTGATCTGCTTGACGAAGACCGGGAAAAGGATCACCCGGACCGTGACCACCAGGAAGATGACGGCGAGGATCCACGCCCAGTTGGTGCCGAGGACCGCAGTGTCCGGAATGCCGATGGCGTCCCAGGCCGAGTGCCAGGCCAGCAGGATCCACGAGATCGCGTAGTAGATCCAGTCGAGACTCAATTCTCAGGCTCCAGTCACGTCGGCAGGTCGGCGGCCGCCCGGCTCCGGAACCGGGTCGTATCCACCAGGATGGAATGGGTGGCAGCGCGACAGTCGCCGGACCGTCAGGCCGGCTCCCCGGAGCGCGCCGTGCCGGGCCACCGCCTCCAGGGCGTAGGCACTGCACGACGGGTAGAACCGACAGCGGGCCGGCAACGCCGGACTTATCCACCGACGGTACGCGATGATGGGCGCGGTCAGCACCCGGGCACCCGGGGTGGCCGGGCGCGACGACGTCTGCTCACTGCTCATCGCCGCCGCCGCCCCCGGCTTGACCGGGCGGCGACGAGCGCCGCATCCAGGTCGGCGCCGAGCCGCTGGTACGTGGCGTCAGCCGCGGCCGGCAGCGCGCGTACCACGAGGGTGCTTCCGGCCGGCAGGTCGACGAGGCGTTCCCGGGTCAGATGCCGCAGCCGGCGACGCACCCGGTTACGGACCACTGCCGGCCCGACCGCCTTGGAAACCACGAAGCCGGCGCGGGACAACGCGGAGGCAGACTCCCCGTCGGTGTCCCGCGCCGGCTTCGGCGCTGCATTGTCGGATCCGGCTGCGCTCGGCACGGTCAGATGAACGACCAGAGCGCCGCGGCCGGCTCGCCGGCCACCGCGAACCGCTGCGGCGAAGTCGCTACTGCGCCGCAGTCGTTGGGCGGCCGCCAGCACGACTGCCACGTCCTCCGGAGCGGACCTGACCGGCCTCAGGCCGACAGGCGGGCGCGACCCTTGGCGCGACGGGTCGAGATGATGGCGCGGCCGGCCCGGGTGCGCATGCGCAGCCGGAAGCCGTGGGTCTTCGCGCGCCGGCGGTTGTTCGGCTGGTAGGTGCGCTTGCTCACGTCAGGCTCTCCGTTGTCGGACGCCCCGAGCGAGTGGATCGCCGGGTCGTGGTGGTCCGGGCCGCCGCTGCGGTGGCCCCGATCGGTGCTGCCCGGCGGTGCGTGACCCGGTTGCGCGGTGAGCGACCGCGGGCAGCGAGCACCCATCACCCTAGCAGAGGGGGTGAGAGCAGCCCCTCCAGCGTAGGTCGGGGGGCAACCGGCGTCAAACCTGGCCACTCCGACGGTGAGCTGCGACGAAAGACGACCGAAGCGGTGGTTTTCACGAATGCCGGAAGGGGTGACCCGCGTCGGCGGTTGAAGAGCCGACGACAACGCTGTTACCGTGCCCGATTGCGGTCAGCGTCGGAGTTGTGCCGATGTCGCCGGCAGGCAAGACCGGACACGGTAGTGAATCGTTCGGCACGGTGAACCCCGCTTCAGTGCCCGGCCACGGCAGGGGGCAGGTCCGACCCGAGCCCGGCGGGCGGCCACAATCGGTCGGTACACAGGCTGTGGATAACTTGTGGAGAACGACCGGGTGCGGCGACCGGGTGGGTGGCGTGATCTCGCCCGTCGGTACGGGCCACCGGTGGACGGCGGCGTCCGGGAGCAGAGGCGAGGGGGTGGCACGACGGTGGCCGGTACGACCGACCTTGCCGCGGTGTGGACGGCGACGACCGACGAACTCGCTGACGAGATCATTTCCGCGCAGCAGCGGGCGTACCTGCGGCTGACCCGGCTGCGGGCGATCGTCGAGGACACCGTCCTGCTGACCGTGCCGGATGCCTTCACCCGGGACGTGATCGAGTCCCGGCTGCGTCCGGCCATCACCGAGGCGCTCACCCGCCGGCTGGGCCGGCCGATCCAGGTCGCCGTCACCGTCCGGGTACCCGAGGACGGGCGGACCTCCGGCACCGTCTACCGCAGCACCCCCGAGTCGGACCAGGTGGACCACGGCCCCGGCGAGGTCGACGACCGGTCGCCCGGTCTCGACGGTGGGCGGCAGCTACCGCTGATTCCCGAGCAGCCGCACCCCGGCCGTTTCGACCGGCCGCCGCTGCCGGATGCACCACGCGTCGAGGACGATTCCCGCACCGCGGCCCCCGACGGTCAGGAGACCCTCTTCGGTGCCGGATTCGGTGAGCCCGCCCGGCCGGTGGATAGCACCGGACGGCGGGCGGCGGAGCGGTTGGGCTTCACCGAACACGGCAGGCACCTGGACCGGACAGGCACCGGCCCGCGCGGCTTCGCGCCCCGCTACGGCGACGAGCCGGGCATCTCGCCCCGCGACCAACATGTGATCCGGGCGATACCGGCCGACGGAGGTACCGACAGCGGGCCCGGCCGCAGCGGCCCGGATCAGCGGCCGGTCGGTCGCGACGATCGGCGGCTGCCCACCGGCGCGGACAGCGGCGGCAACCGGCTCAACCCGAAGTACATGTTCGAGACGTTCGTCATCGGCTCCTCCAACCGCTTCGCACATGCGGCGTCGGTGGCGGTGGCCGAGTCGCCGGCGAAGGCGTACAACCCGCTGTTCATCTACGGCAGCTCCGGACTGGGCAAGACCCACCTGCTGCACGCCATCGGCCACTACGCCACGACGTTGGGCAACGCCCGCTCGGTCCGGTACGTCTCGACCGAGGAGTTCACCAACGACTTCATCAACTCGCTGCGGGACGACAAGACCAGCGCCTTCCAACGCCGCTACCGCGACGTCGACATCCTGTTGATCGACGACATCCAGTTCCTGGAGAACCGCGAGCGGACCCAGGAGGAGTTCTTCCACACCTTCAACACGCTGCACAACGCCAACAAACAGATCGTGATCACCTCCGACCGCTCGCCGCGTCAGCTCGCCACTCTTGAGGACCGGATGCGGACCCGGTTCGAGTGGGGGCTGCTGGCCGACATCCAGCCGCCGGACCTGGAGACGCGGATCGCGATCCTGCAGAAGAAGGCGGCGCAGGAGCGGATGTACGCCCCGCCGGACGTGCTGGAGTTCATCGCCTCCCGGGTGTCGAACTCGATCCGGGAGTTGGAGGGGGCGCTGATCCGCGTGACCGCGTTCGCGAGTCTCACCCGGTCGACCGTCGAGCTGTCCCTGGCCGAGGAGGTGCTCCGGGACTTCATGCCCGACGGTGCTGGTCCGGAGATCAACGCCGACCAGATCATGGCGTCGACCGCTGACTACTTCGGGGTGAGCCTGGAGGACCTGCGTGGTCAGTCCCGCTCCCGGGTGCTGGTCAACGCCCGGCAGGTGGCCATGTACCTGTGCCGGGAGCTGACCGAGCTGTCACTGCCCCGGATCGGCCAGGCGTTCGGCGGGCGGGACCACACCACCGTCATGCACGCCGACCGCAAGATCCGCCAGCAGATGGCCGAGCGGCGCTCGCTCTACAACCAGATCGCCGAGCTGACCAACCGGATCAAGCAGAACACCTGAGGGGTACGCCCGTCGCACGTGCACGGCGAGGGTCCGGCCGATCCCGGCCGGACCTTTTCGCGCTCAGCGGGTTGACCCTCGACGAGGTTCAGGCCACACCATCGAAGGCGTGTCCACACCGCCTGCCACTCGTTGTCCACAGCTCGTTGTCCACGGACGGTGGATGAACACGCGCCGTCAACAGGCAGTTACCCACAGCCTGTGGAGAAACCCTGGGGACAACGTTGTGGATCGCTGTGGACGCCTGTGGACGACCACCGGCGTTGTCCACCGACGGACGACCGCCTGTGGGGAAGCTGTTGAAGGTTCTGGGGATGACGGCGGACGAGACGCCCGCGACGATCCACAGGTCTGGGGAGAAAGTCGGTGGATTACCGGTGGACAACCGGTGGACGACGGTGGACAACCGTGTGCACGGAGACCACCTGTGGATCGCCGACCGGGTTTTTCCCCCGCCCATCCACAGCGAAACCACCTGTGTATAACCATGCTGACCTGCCCATACTCGGGTTCTCCACAGTTTGCACAGGTGCGATGAAGACGATGAGTTATCTCTTCTGAAAGAACAAAAACCAATCATCACCGTTGGACTTCCTGTGGATCGGTCGACAACTGCCGGGACAGACCCGTCAGCAGCGACACGATCCGTGGGGTCGGGCACACAGCCGATACCCTCGCGCCCTAAGGTGCGAGGGGTACCCGCACGCCAGGCGGGACGGTGGGCAGCGTCCGGCATGAGAGAGTTGACGACGTCGACGTCGACGCGGAGGCATTGATGAAGTTCCGAGTGGAGCGCGACGCGCTCGCCGAGGCCGTGGCCTGGACCGCCAAGAGCCTGCCCAACCGGCCATCCGTACCGGTGCTGGCCGGTGTGCTGCTCCGGGTCACCGACGGCAGCCTGCGGGTCTCCGGCTTCGACTACGAGGTCAGCAGCCAGGTCACCGTGGAGGTGCAGGGCGACGCCGACGGCGCCGCCCTGGTCTCCGGGCGGCTGCTCGCCGAAATCACCAAGGCGTTGCCCGCCAAGCCCGTGGACATCGCCGCCGTCGGGGCGCACCTGGAACTGGTCTGTGGCAGCGCCCGGTTCACCCTGCCCACCATGCCGGTGGAGGACTATCCCACCCTGCCGGAAATGCCGGCCAGCGCCGGCACCATCGACGCGGCGGCGTTCGCCGCCGCGGTGGCGCAGGTGGCGGTCGCCGCCAGCCGGGACGAGACGCTGCCCATGATGACCGGTGTACGCATCGAGATCTCCGGCGGAAACCTGGCCATGCTCGCCACCGACCGGTACCGGCTGGCCCTGCGCGAGATGGAGTGGAACCCGGACGACCCGGAGATCAGCATCAACGCGCTGGTTCCCGCCCGGACGCTCAACGACACCGCCAAGACCCTCGGCCCTCTTGGCGGTCAGGTCGTGCTGGCCCTGTCCCAGGGTGCCGCCGGCGAAGGCATGATCGGTTTCTCCGGTGGCACCCGACGCACGACCAGCCGACTGCTCGACGGCGCCAACTACCCGCCGGTCCGATCGCTCTTCCCGGCCAGCCACAACGCCGAAGCCCAGGTGCCGGTCAGCACCCTCATCGAGGTGGTCAAGCGGGTCGCCCTGGTGGCCGAGCGCGCCACCCCCGTACTGCTCAGCTTCAGCGCCGACGGGCTGGTGGTGGAGGCCGGGGGCACCGAGGAGGCCCGGGCCAGCGAGGCCATGGAGGCCAACTTCAGCGGCGAGCCGTTGACCATCGGTTTCAACCCGCAGTACCTCATCGACGGGTTGTCCAACCTCGGCACCCAGCTAGCCGTGCTGCACTTCGTCGACGCCTTCAAGCCCGCGGTGATTTCCCCCGCAGGCGAGGATGGCAAGCTCATCGGTGGGTACCGGTACCTCATCATGCCGATCCGCGTGTCCCGCTGACCGGCAGAGCCAACCGCACCCACGAAAGGGTCACCACAGATGCAGCTCGGCCTGGTAGGACTCGGCCGGATGGGCGGCAACATGCGCGAACGGTTGCGCACCGCCGGTCACGAGGTGGTCGGTCTCGACCACAACCTGGAGCGCAGCGATGTCGCCGGCATGGCCGAACTGGCCGAGAAGCTGGACGCGCCACGGGCGGTGTGGGTGATGGTGCCCGCCGCCGTCACCGACGCCACCATCGACGAGGTCGCCGCCGTGCTCGACGAGGGCGACCTGATCATCGACGGCGGCAACTCGCGGTTCAGTGAGGACGCCCTCCGGGCGGAGCGGTTGCACGAACGCGGCATCGGCTACGTCGATGTGGGCGTCTCCGGCGGGGTGTGGGGTCGGCAGAACGGCTATGGCCTGATGGTCGGCGGCGCGGAGGAACACGTCGACCGGCTCATGCCGATCTTCGACGCGCTCAAGCCCGACGGCGAGTACGGCTTCGTGCACGCCGGGCCGGTCGGCGCCGGCCACTACGCCAAGATGGTGCACAACGGCATCGAGTACGGCCTGATGCACGCCTACGCCGAGGGTTACGAGCTGATGTCCGCCTCCGAACTGGTGACGAACGTCCCCGGCGTGATCAAGTCTTGGCGGGAGGGCACCGTGGTCCGGTCCTGGCTGCTGGACCTGCTCGACCGGGCCCTCGACGAGGACCCCGAGCTGACCCAGCTCAGCGACTACACCGAGGACACCGGCGAGGGGCGCTGGACGGTGGACGAGGCGGTCCGGCTCGCCGTGCCGCTCAACGTCATCACCGCCTCGCTGTTCGCCCGGTTCGCCTCCCGGCAGGAGGAATCGCCGGCACTCAAGGCCGTCTCCGCCCTGCGACAGCAGTTCGGCGGGCACGCCGTACGCAAGCCCTGACCGGCACCGCGACCCCGTGTACGTCCGCCGGCTCGAACTTGTCGACTTCCGCTCGTACGAGCGGATCGGCGTCGACCTCGAACCGGGCCCGAACGTGCTGATCGGTGCCAACGGCGTCGGCAAGACGAACCTGGTCGAGGCGCTCGGCTACGTCGCGACACTCGACTCTCATCGGGTCGCCACCGATGCCCCGCTGGTGCGGATGGGCGCCACCGCCGCGGTGATCCGCTGCGCGGTGGTGCACGACGGCCGCGAACTCCTGGTGGAGCTGGAGATCGTCCCAGGCAAGGCCAACCGGGCCCGCCTCGGCCGCTCCCCAGCCCGCCGGGCGCGCGACGTGCTGGGCGCGCTGCGGCTGGTGCTCTTCGCCCCGGAAGACCTCGAACTGGTTCGGGGTGACCCGGCCGAACGCCGCCGCTACCTCGACGACCTGCTGGTGCTGCGCCAACCCCGCTACGCCGGGGTACGCGCCGACTACGAGCGGGTGGTCAAGCAACGCAACGCGCTGTTGCGCACCGCGTACCTCGCCCGCAAGACCGGCGGAGCGCGGGGCGGTGACCTCTCCACCCTCGCCGTCTGGGACACCCACCTGGCCCGGCACGGCGCCGAGCTGCTCGCCGGACGGCTGGAACTGGTCGCCGCCCTGGCTCCGCACGTCACCAAGGCGTACGACGCGGTGGCCGCCGGCCGCGGCGCGGCGGGGATCAGCTACCGACCCTCGGTGGACCTCACCGAACCCACCACCGACCGGGAGACCCTCGCGGCGCTGCTCACCTCGGCACTGGAAGAGTCCCGCTCCGCCGAGATCGAACGTGGCACCACCCTGGTCGGCCCGCACCGCGACGAACTCGGCCTCACCCTCGGCCCGCTGCCGGCCAAGGGCTACGCCAGTCACGGCGAATCGTGGTCGTACGCGCTCGCACTGCGGCTGGCCGGCTACGACCTGCTGCGTAACGACGGCATCGAACCGGTGCTGGTCCTCGACGACGTCTTCGCCGAACTGGACACCGGCCGGCGGGACCGGCTATCCGAACTGGTCGGTGGGGCCAGTCAACTGCTGGTGACCTGCGCGGTCGCCGACGACGTGCCAGCCGCCCTGCGTGGCGCCCGGTACGAGGTGACGGAGGGGGCGGTGCGTCGTGCCGACTGAGCCAGCGCACACCGGCGACGGTGGCCGGACCGGCCGGCCCACCGACCACCCGACGGAGCCGGCCGCCGGACCGCCGACGGCGGGCTCCGGGGACACCGCGCCCACGACCGACGGCGAAAGTGTCTCCGGCCCGCAGCTGGCCCGCGCCGTGCTGGACGCGGCGAAGGCACGGCGCGAGGCCGCCGGCCGTCCCCGCCGGCGCACCGCGACCGGCGGTGGCGACGGTGAGCGTCGCCTGCGCGGCTACTCCGGCCCCGGCCCGGACCCACGCGACCCGCAACCCCTCGGTGCGGTGCTCAACCGACTGGTGAAGGCCCGTGGTTGGCAACAGCCGGCCGCTGAGGCCACCGTCTTCGGCACCTGGGAACGGGTGGTCGGGGCGGAGGTCGCCCAGCACAGCCGCCCGGTGAAGCTGGAGAACGGGGAACTGACCGTGGAGGCGCGCTCCACGGCCTGGGCGACGCAGCTGCGGCTGCTTGCCGGCTCGCTGTTGCAGCAGATCGCTCGCGAGGTCGGCCACAACGTGGTCCGCAAACTGCACATCCACGGCCCGGCCGCCCCATCCTGGTCACGCGGCCCACGACGGGTACGCGGCCGGGGCCCCCGCGACACCTACGGCTGAGAGACTGTCGGACGATCGGATGGCTACGTCGTGACAAGAGCGAGCGGCAGTAGGTGTCACTTGAGTCGGCGGGTGGTGGGTCGGCGGGGCAGGCACGGGCTCGTCGCGCCGGGCTGGTTCACGTCTTCTCGGCTTGGGAGTCGGAAGTGCCGTCGGGCTCGCGATCGGGAAACAGAAGCAGGATCGAGAGCACCAGGACGCCCCCAAGGACGAGCACATGGCCGATTTTGTCGATCATGGGGAACATCTCCAGGTGCAACATGTGCCACAGGAAGTGCTCGGCACTGAAGATCAGCCAGGCGCCACCGGCCATGCGCATCGCGGCGACGGTGGGGCGGCGCAACGCATAGACGCTGAGCACCAGCAGGGCGAGGTAGAGGCCGCCGACGTCTCGGATGAGATGTTCGGAGTATGGCCCGAGGGTCGATACCCAACGGCGTCCCGGCAGGGGGAAGTCGTTGTAGAAGGACACCGGAAACACCGCCGCCCAGACGCCCACCAACGCGGCGATAATCGCGAGGACCGCGATGATGAGCTGTTTCGCTTTAAGGGTCATATCTTCAAGACGAGCGAGACCGGAATATGTGACGGTCATGCTCACCGGTGGACGTCACAGGCTGCGGCGTGTGGAAGCCGGCTGTTGACGACGGTGTGCAACGGGTGGGATGCCGCAGCCACGTCGACCTCCGGCGACGGGGGCGATTTCGGTCAACTCTTTCGGCAGGTGTCCTGCATCCGCGTACGATTTGCGTCTTACTGGTGGCAGTACGACTCGACCAGTGCGGACAGGGAGTGGTTCGATCATGAAGATCGTCGTCATCGGTGGCAGCGGCCTCATCGGCTCCAAGCTCGTGAAGAACCTCGATGCCCAGGGGCACGAGGCGGTGTCGGCTGCGCTGGAGACCGGCGTGAACACACTGACCGGCGAGGGAGTGGCGGAGGTGCTCGTCGACGCCGACGCCGTCGTCGACGTGTCGAACTCGCCGTCGATCGAGGGCAGCGCCGCACTGAAGTTCTTCGAGACGTCCACCCGGAACCTGATTGCCGCCGCCACGGACGCCGGGGTGGGTCACTACGTGGCGCTCTCCGTCGTGGGCTCCGAACGGCTTCCGGACAGCGGCTACATGCGGGCGAAGGTCGCCCAGGAGAGGCTCATCACCGCGTCCGGGATCCCGTACTCGCTGGTGCACGCCACACAGTTCTTCGAGTTCGTCCAGGGCATCATCGACGCCGCCACGGAGGGCGACACCGTGTACCTCGCGCCGGTGCTCATCCAGCCGATGGCAGCGGACGACGTCGCGGCCGCGGTGGCCGAGGTCGTGGTCGACGCGCCGACGAACGCCGTGGTCGAGGTCGGCGGCCCGGAGCAGTTCCACCTCGACGAACTGGGACGATCCGTCCTCGCGGCCCAGCAGGATCCTCGTTCGGTGGTGGCTAGCTCCGGCGCCCGGTATTTCGGTGCAACGCTGGGTGAACGCTCGCTCGTCCCCGCCGACGGCGCCCGCATCGCCGGTACGCGCCTCGACGACTGGCGAACGCGGACGAACCACCGAAAGTGAGCCGGCGCGCCAACCCGACCATCGCAGCACGTGAGCAACGCGGGGGTCGAACGACAAGCTGGGAGTCGGAAGGTTCCCGAGAACGGGATCGGGCCGTCAGCCGGTCACGTCTGGGCCGCCCGGCGAGGTGCCGCCGACTCGGCGTAGACGGCGAAGCCGTTGTCGGCGCAGCGCCGGTAGAAGGCGGCGAGCACGCTCAGCTCCGCGCAGGTGAAGGTCCACTGCGGCGCGGCGCCGCTGTCGTCACGCAGGGCGTCCAACCGGCTGTCCAGCCACCGTAGTTGCTGCTCGGCCAGGCGGCCGTCGGCCAGCAGCGACCGCAGCACCGTACCCACCGATTCGAAGGTGACCGCCTCACCGTGCGGACGGTGCGCGGCGACGAAGCGCTCGATGCCGCCGGCGATCCAGCCGCACCCGTCCGGGTCGATCACCGGATCCTCGTCCTCGGCGGCGGCGTCTGTGGCGTAGAGCACACCGTCGAGTCCGAGGACCAGATCCACCACTTCGGTGTACGCGGTGGCCCGGACCGTGCCGGTTTTCGCGATCAGCTCAGCGAGCGCGGCGGTCGGCGCCGAGATCCCCGGCACGTCGACGATGTCGCCGAAATCGACGAACTCGGCCGGTGCGACCGGGTCGTAGAAGCGGCCGGTCCGCGGCCACTGAACCGCGACGTTGTCCAGCCCCATCGGGTGTCACCTCTCAAGGCACGGGCGAGTGGATCGGGTCGATCGTCCGGTTCCAACGTTGAAAGATCAAGGCTCCTCCGGCAACCCGAGGGTCACGGATCGCCCGTGCCGGGTCGTACCGCCCGGTACCGCCCACCCCTCATCGTCGTGTCCGGCCGCGCCGTCACGCGACAGATCCGTTGGTCATGCCATCGCGTGTAGGGGGAGTCGCGGACAGCGCGATTCGGCCCGCTACGGAGATCTGAGCCGCTGCGAAGGGGTGCCGAGTGGTGGTTCTATCGCCCGCGCACAGTAAGATTGGCGTGAGACGAAGACCCGGTGCGGAGTGACGGGTCACGGGTCCGGTGCGGGCCCGCGATCATCCGTCCGACTCGGGTCGAGCCGATCGCGATCCGCGGGCAACCGTGGCGACCGGCGCGTTCGACCCGTACCCCGGAATTGTCCCCGGTGCCGGTCCGCGTGCCGGCGTCGCGCCTGTCCGCCGAACCCGCGTACGACGTGCCCCACGGCGCGCCGGGCGCGAGAAAGTGGCCGAGGGTGGCAGCGCAGGAGAATCAGCAGTACGGCGCGGAGTCGATCACCGTTCTCGAAGGGCTGGAGGCGGTCCGCAAGCGGCCCGGCATGTACATCGGGTCCACCGGCGAACGCGGTCTGCACCACCTCGTGTGGGAGGTCGTCGACAACGCGGTGGACGAGGCGCTGGCCGGCCACTGCGACACCATCGACGTGGTGCTGCTCGCCGACGGCGGCGTCCGGGTCACCGACAACGGCCGGGGTTTCCCGGTCGACCTGCACCCCAAGCTCAAGAAGCCGGGCGTCGAGGTGGCCCTGACCGTCCTGCACGCGGGCGGCAAGTTCGACGGTAAGGCGTACGCGGTCTCCGGCGGCCTGCACGGCGTCGGCGTCAGCGTGGTCAACGCCCTCTCCACCAGGATGGCCGTGGAGATCCACAAGGACGGCTTCGTCTGGCGACAGCAGTACCACCACTCCAAGCCGACCGCCCTGGAGAAGGGCGAGCCGACCGACCGCACCGGCTCGGCGGTCTCCTTCTGGCCGGACCCGGACGTCTTCGAGACCGTCGAATTCGACCTCCAGACGATCTACCGCCGGCTCCAGGAGATGGCGTTCCTGACCCGTGGCCTCACCATCCACCTGCTGGACGAGCGGGTCGCGGAGAGTGAGGAGGGCAAGCTCCGCGAGGTCACCTTCAAGTACGACGGTGGTATCGCCGACTTCGTCCGTCACCTCAACGCCTCGAAGACCCCGATCCACAAGACGGTGATCGAGTACGGCGCCGAAGAGGAGGGCATGTCGCTGGAGATCGCCATGCAGTGGAACGAGTCGTACGGCGAGTCGGTCTACACCTTCGCCAACAACATCAACACGCACGAGGGCGGCACCCACGAGGAGGGCTTCCGGGCCGCGTTGACAAGCGTCGTCAACCGGTACGGCACGGACAAGAAGCTACTCAAGGGTGACGAGAAGCTCTCCGGTGAGGACATCCGCGAGGGCCTGGCCGCGATCATCTCGGTCAAGCTGACCAACCCGCAGTTCGAGGGTCAGACCAAGACCAAGCTCGGCAACACGCCGGTGAAGAGCTTCGTCCAGCGGGTCTGCAACGACCGGCTGGTCGACTGGCTGGACCGCAACCCCGCCGAGGCGAAGACCATCATCACCAAGGCTTCCCAGGCCGCCCGCGCCCGGATCGCCGCCCAGCAGGCCCGCAAGCTGGCCCGCCGCAAGTCGCTGCTGGAGTCCGGCTCGATGCCGGGCAAGCTGGCCGACTGCCAGTCCACCGACCCGCGCGAGTCCGAGGTGTTCATCGTCGAGGGTGACTCGGCCGGCGGTTCGGCCAAGCAGGGACGGGATCCGCGTACCCAGGCGATCCTGCCGATTCGCGGCAAGATCCTGAACGTGGAGAAGGCCCGGATCGACCGGGTGCTGAAGAACAACGAGGTGCAGGCGCTGATCACCGCGCTCGGCACCGGCATTCACGACGACTTCGACATCGAGAAGCTGCGGTACCACAAGATCGTGCTGATGGCCGACGCCGACGTCGATGGCCAGCACATCCAGACGCTGCTGCTCACCCTGCTGTTCCGCTTCATGCGGCCGCTCGTGGAACTGGGCCACGTCTACTTGGCCGCCCCGCCGCTCTACAAGATCAAGTGGAACCGGAAGGGCGACGACGCGCAGTACGCGTACTCCGACCGGGAGCGCGACGGGCTGATCGCGCTGCGCCAGCAGAAGAAGCCGAACGCCAAGCCGGACGACATCCAGCGGTTCAAGGGTCTCGGCGAGATGAACTACCCGGAGCTGTGGGAGACCACGATGAACCCGGCCACCCGTACGCTGCGCCAGGTGACCCTGGACGACGCGGCAACCGCCGACGAGTTGTTCAGCGTGCTGATGGGCGAGGACGTGGAGGCGCGCCGCTCGTTCATCCAGCGCAACGCCAAGGACGTTCGCTTCCTGGACATCTGACGGATCGCGGTACCGGGCCGGGTCGCACCGGCCCGGTACGGGTCCACAGAGTTATCCACAGCTTGGCCGGTATCCACAGCCGTTATCCACAGCGCAAAAGCGACACTCAGTCTGATAAGGGTTAACCAGTGACCGATTCCCCCGAGTCCACACCTAACGAGCCCGAGGTCCCCGAGGCGCTGGCCGCCGTCGTCTCGCACGACCGGATCGAGCCGGTCGGGCTCGAGGTGGAGATGCAGCGCTCCTACCTCGACTACGCGATGAGCGTCATCGTCGGGCGGGCGCTGCCGGACGTCCGAGACGGGCTCAAGCCGGTCCACCGCAAGATCCTGTACGCCATGTTCGACTCCGGCTACCGCCCGGACCGCGGCTACGTGAAGTGCTCCCGGGTCGTCGGCGACGTGATGGGCCAGTTCCACCCGCACGGCGACTCGGCCATCTACGACGCCCTGGTCCGGATGGCCCAGCCCTGGTCGCTGCGCTACCCCCTGGTCGACGGCAACGGCAACTTCGGCTCACCCGGAAACGATCCGGCTGCGGCGATGCGCTACACCGAGTGCAAGCTCGACCCCCTCGCCATGGAGATGCTGCGGGACATCGACGAGGACACCGTCGACCTCCAGGACAACTACGACGGCCGGGCCAAGGAGCCCACCATCCTGCCGTCGCGGATCCCGAACCTGCTGATCAACGGCTCCGAGGGCATCGCGGTCGGCATGGCCACCAAGATCCCGCCGCACAACCTGCGCGAGATCGGCGCGGCGGTGCAGTGGTGCCTGGAGCACCCGGAGGCCGACGAGGCCGACACCCTCGAAGCGCTGTTGGAGATCGTCAAGGGCCCGGACTTCCCCACCCACGGTCTGATCGTCGGCCAGTCCGGCATCCAGGACGCGTACCGCACGGGTCGTGGCTCGATCCGGATGCGGGCCGTGGTGGAGGTGGAGGAGGACAAGCGGGGCCGACCGGCGCTTGTCGTCAGCGAGCTGCCGTACCAGGTGAACCCGGACAACCTGGCCGAGCGGATCGCCGAGCTGATCAAGGAGGGCAAGCTCGGCGGGATCGCCGACATCCGCGACGAGTCCTCCGGGCGTACCGGCATGCGGATCGTGCTGGTGCTCAAGCGCGACGCGGTCGCCAAGGTGGTGCTGAACAACCTCTACAAGCACACCCAGCTTCAGGAGACCTTCGGCGCGAACATGCTGGCGCTTGTCGACGGGGTGCCGCGCACGCTGAACCTGGCGCAGTTCATCCGCTACTACGTCGAGCACCAGATCGAGGTGATCCGGCGGCGGACGGCGTTCCGGCTGCGTAAGGCGGAGGAGCGGGCGCACATCCTGCGCGGTCTGTCCAAGGCCCTGGACGCGCTCGACGAGGTGATCGCGCTGATCCGGCGCTCGCCGACGGTGGAGGACGCCCGGCAGGGCCTGATCCGGCTGCTGGAGATCGACGAGATCCAGGCCACCGCGATCCTGGACATGCAGTTGCGCCGGCTCGCCGCACTGGAGCGGCAGCGGATCCTCGACGATCTGGCCAAGCTGGAGGTGGAGATCGCCGACCTCAAGGACATCCTGGCCAAGCCGGAGCGGCAGCGTCGGATCGTCTCGGAGGAGTTGGGGGAGATCATCGCCAAGTGGGGCGACGACCGCCGCACCAAGATCATCCCGTTCGACGGTGAGGTCTCGATGGAGGACCTCATCGCGCGGGAGGACGTGGTCGTCACCATCACCCGGACCGGGTACGCCAAGCGGACCAAGGTCGACCTCTACCGGTCGCAGCGGCGGGGCGGCAAGGGTGTCAGTGGCGCCACGCTGCGGCAGGACGACATCGTCAGCCACTTCTTCGTCTGCTCGACGCACGACTGGATGCTGTTCTTCACGAACAAGGGGCGGGTGTACCGGGCCAAAGCGTACGAGCTTCCGGAGGCCAGTAGGGTGGCCAAGGGCCAGCACGTGGCCAACCTGCTCGCCTTTCAACCGGACGAGCAGATCGCACAGATCATCGAGATCCCGAATTACCAGGTGGCTCCCTACCTGGTCCTTGCGACGAAGAACGGCCTGGTGAAGAAGACGCGGCTTGAGGAGTTCGACTCCAACCGGTCCGGCGGCATCATCGCGATCAACCTGCGCGATGAGGACGAGCTGGTCGGTGCTGCCCTCGTTGCTCCTCACGACGACCTGCTGCTCGTCTCGGAGAATGCCCAGGCGATCCGGTTCAACGCCTCGGACGAGGCCCTGCGCCCGATGGGCCGGGCGACCTCAGGCGTGATCGGCATGCGCTTCAGCGAGGAGGATGAACTGCTGGCCATGGAGGTCGTCCGGGAGGGTCTGGACGTTCTGGTGGCCACGAACGGCGGGTACGCGAAACGTACCCCGATCGAGGAATACCCGGTGCAGGGCCGGGGAGGTAAGGGTGTGCTGACTGCGAAGATCACCGAGCGACGCGGTGGTCTGGTCGGCGCTGTCGTGATCGACCCGGACGATGAGCTGTTCGCTATCACCAGCAACGGTGGCGTCATCCGGACTCCGGTGAAGCCTGTACGCCGTACGCGTGACCGGAACACAATGGGGGTCAAGCTGATGGACCTTCCGGACGGCGTGACTATCGTGGCGATTGCTCGCAATGCCGACGAGCCTGACGAACAGGACTAGTTGAATGACGGAGACACAGGCGAAGTCGGGGAACCCGGGGACCTCGGCCAACCCGGTCGACGAGGAGGCCGCGAAGAGCGGCACGCCAGCGACCGGCCGCGCGGCCGTGGGCCGGGCCACCGTCCCTGCCGACGCGCCTGCCCCGAAATTCACCCGAGCACCCGGTATGGCCCCACCTCCCGACAAGCCGACAGGCACACCGGAGGCCGACGCCGCCGAGGAGAAGTCGACCGAGGGCGGCAGCACCACGGAGGCCACCACGACATCCGTCGGTAAGCCTTTCCCCACCCCGTCGGCGGCTGCCTCGGCGGGCAAGCCCACCGTGGGCGCCACCGGGGTCCTACCGGCGGCCAGCACCAGCACGACCGGCACCCAGCCCCGGGTGACCGGGGTCGGTCCGAAGCCGGAGACCACCCGGCCGTTCGGGTCTGGCCGCCCGGCCAACGGTGGTGGGCTGCCGCCGGGGGTCAGCTCGGCGGTGGGCGCCGCACGGGTCGGTGAGGCGGTACGCGCGGCGCGTACCTCGGTGAGCTCGGCCGCCTCACGCGGGCCGCGCCGGGCCCGGCTGAACCTCAAGCGAATCGACCCGTGGTCGGTGATGAAGTTCGCCTTCGCGGTGTCGGTGGTGCTGTTCATCGTCATCGTCGTGGCGACCTCGGTGCTGTACCTGGCGCTGGACGCGATGGGTGTGTTCAGCAGCGTGAACGACAGCCTCGGTGACCTGGTCAACGCGGGTGGTGGGCAGAGCACCGACGGCTTCCAGATCACCGCACGTGGGGTGATCTTCAGTTCGGCGTTGATCGGCCTGGTCAACGTCGTGCTGTTCACCGCGCTGGCCACCCTCGGGGCGTTCGTCTACAACGTCTGCGCCGACCTGGTCGGCGGCATCGAGCTGACCCTCGCCGAGCGGGACTGACAGTTCTTCGACGCCGGTCCGTGCCGCCCTTCGCGGTGGTGCGGGCCGGCGTTTCCGGGTCCGCGCGGGATGCCGCATCTCGGGGCTTCCGGCGGCTGGGTTGGCCCCGGATGCCGCATGTGGGGGTCCCCGGCGGCCAGGTCCTCGCGGGATGCCGCATGTGGGCGTCTCCGGCGGCTGGGATTGCGCGGGATGTCGCGTCCAGCCGGAGGGTCCGTCAGGGGTGATGGCGGGCGGTTAACCCGGTGTACCGGCCCCTGGTGCTCGGGTAGGTTCAGAAGGCGACGCGGGGTGGCTGGCGGGCCCGCCCCGATTTGGGGGGCGCTGGGCGGATGGGTTAACCTTGCTCGTCGCTACGCGGGGCTATAGCTCAGTCGGTTAGAGCGCAGAGCTGATAACTCTGAGGTCGCTGGTTCGATTCCAGCTAGCCCCACCGCACATGGTCCGACGGCACGTCGAGCGTGAGGGGCAGCCCCGATGTTCAAGAAGCTGTTGATCCTGGTCGGTGTCGTCGGCGTGGCCGCGGTGGTGGCCAAGAGGGTCAAGGAAGCCAACGACGAGCGCGCCCTCTGGCACGAGGCGACCACCTCGCCGGACCTGCGTTGACGCCGTCCGCTCCGACCCGCGGCCGTAGCGCCGTGACGGGGCCCTAGCTCAACTGGCAGAGCACTGCCTTTGCAAGGCAGGGGTTAGGGGTTCGAGTCCCCTGGGCTCCACTTTGTTGATCTTTGATGCGAACCAGGCGATCGCAGCGCGTCGTGACGCTCTGGTCGGCTGCCCGACGCGGCTGGCTGGCCACGGATCCGCCGCCGAATGCGCTAGCGTCAAGGGAATGAAGAATCGCGCCGCGAGGTACGAGCCACTGACGGTGGCACGCCTAGGGGCTCTGCTCGTTGGATCCGACGAGACGCGCCGGTGGCGGCTGGTGGCAGAGTTCCTTGAGGAGTACCGATGGGAACCAGCCGAGATGCGCGCCGGTCTGCTGGACCAGGAACCGGCGTCCACCGGTGACGAGCACTGGGATGTGTTCCTCGCGGCATTGACCGAGCACTTGGCGGCCAAGGACGGGCGGGGTGCGCCGCCGTGGGTCGAGACGCGGTCGCTCCGGCGGTTCTGGTTCCCCTTCAACAGCCGTGCCGCCCGTGTCGATGCGGTGGTACACGCGCCAGCAGCATTCCGTCGTCGGGGCGTGTACGTGTCGGCGCAGGAGTTGAACGTCGCGTGAGCCTTGATGATCCACTGTTGGACCGCGCGGCGATCGAGGATGCCTTCCGCCGGCTCGGGGACCGGCTGTCGAGGCGAGGTGTGGTCGCGGACCTTTACATCTTCGGCGGGGCGGCCATGGCGTTGGCCTACGACGCCCGCCGGGCTACCCGTGACATCGACGCGGTGTTCCAACCCCATGGCATTGTGCTCGATGAGGCTCGTTCGGTAGCGGATGAACTCGGCCTGCCGCACTGGTGGCTCAACGAGCAGGCGAGCGCCTATGTCGCTCCGGGAGGCGACGCGACGGCTCCGCGCGTATTCGACCACCCAGGGCTGCGAGTGGCGGCGGCCTCGCCGGAACATCTGTTGGCCATGAAGGTGCTTGCCGCACGACGGAGGGACGCCGAGGATATCCACTTCCTGGTTAACCACCTCGGGTTGACCAGCGCGGAGCAGGTCCTCGCTCTGTGCGCGGAGATCTTTCCGGAGGAGGAGATCCCAGGCCGGGCGAGACTCGTGCTCGACGATGTCTTCGAGGACTCGTAGCTCCGTCATCGGGCTTCCGACGCCGCGCGGGGACGCCGCAAACGCAGCGGCAACAGCTCACCGGCGATCGTGGCGGTGTGGTTCGCATGGTGGTACCTCCGGCCCACCAGCATTTCCGTGGTTCGGCTGACCATGATCAACCCAACCGCCATCCCGTCCGCCGCTACGACGTCCACATCGCCAGCAGCAGCGCGACCGGGAAAGACGACCTCCTCGGAAGGCAGCCGACAATCCCCGGCCTCGCCGCACAGGTGAAGATCAAGCTAGCGGCGTTGCCGGCGAGCAAGGTCGGCCGCGCGGGTACGCCGGGAGCGGGACAATACGTCCACACCGATGCCCGCGCCTTCGCCGGGCGACGACTCCCATCCGCGGAGCTTGTCACCGATGGCCTTCACCCGCTCGTCGAGGGGACCGGCCGCGATGTAGAACAGCGACTCGTCCACCTCACGGTCGTCGCCGCCCCAGCGCACCAGGCCCTCGCAGTCGGCGAGGATGTCCCGCAGCACCAACTCCTGCAGGGGGAAGAAACCGCCCCTGGCGCGGGCGCCGGGCCGGATCCGCACCGCGGTACCGGAGGCCAGGTTGGACTCGGGGCTCCGCTTGCGGACCTTCTCCGCCGGGGTCCAGCCGACCAGGTCGTTCGGCCGGATCTCCTCGATCTCGTAGTGAAATCGGCGAATCGTGTGGAGCAGGATCGCTTCGACGTTGCCGATCCACACCGACACGCGCAGCCCTGTGCCGGCCACCGTCCGGGTCCACACCTGCGAATCGAGATCCGCGTTGGCTTGGATGGTCCACCCGTTCTGCGAGGTCGCCGGGCGCTTCTGCTTGCGGATCTCCCGGGCCGACGCGGGGGCGGCGGGCAGCACGGAACTGGCGGCTGCGGCGGCGCCCGTGACGGCGGCGGTTCGCAGAACGGTTCGCCGAGTCAACCGATAAATCATGATCTTGCCTTCCGGGTCATCGAAGCAGAATGATGCAGAACGGCACCAGGGACGCAGCCACGCAGGCAGGCCAGTAGCGGGATCCCGAGACGGCCACCCGGCTGCGGGCCCACATGTTGACCAGGCCCCAGATCGAGGCGAACCCGCCGAACGTCACGGCGGCCAGGAGCCACCAGATCAGCAGCCCATCGTTCTCGGTCGGTTCCGGCTGCGTCCATCCGAGGGCGGCCAGAGGCCCGTTGGACAGCGCGTACCAGATCAGGAACAGCGGCACGACGGCCAAGACCCCTAGGAGAAGGTTCACAGTTACCGCTACAAGGAGTCTTCGCATGTGCCCGATTTCGTCATCGATGCCCGCTATGCGCCACGGGAGAGCCTGTTGTAGTTCTCGAGGACGTTGTACAGGCCGGTCAGCTCGCGTCCGTACTGCTCGATCTTGTCTTTGTTGCTCACGGTCTTGTCACCGTTGTAGCGCTCCAGGATGAGCTGGATGTCGGTCATGCTCGTGGTGAGCGACGGGCGGGCGACCCCGACCTGGTGCGCGTTGTAGATCGTCAGGTAGGCCGCCGTCGCGATGTTGTAGTGCGGGTCCTGGAGACGATCCCACACCGCGCGCCGGTCGGTGCTCAGATTCAGTGGCGTGCCGTTGATGATGCCCTGTTCGATGCAGTAGTTGCGGGCCTCGATGGCCACCCAGGCGAAGATCTGCCCGTAGCCGGTGGAGGAGTCGTCCCGCAGCCCGTTGCGCACGAGGTCGTCGGTCATCGGATCGGTCGGATTCAGTTTGCGCAGCTCCCACAGGATCGGCGCCTGAATGAGTGCCTTGCGCAGCTTCAAGGCCCGGGCCAGGTTCGTGAACAGCCAGTCGCCCTCCATGACCCGCTCGAACGCGTTGGTCGTGGAGATCACGTTCCAGGTGACCCAGTCCCCGTCGAGCGTCCAGCCCTCGCCGCCGGTCTCCGGGACGCCGATTGACGTCAGGTAGGTCCGGACGTCCCTGAGCAGCGCCTCCTGGTACCGCCCCTTGTCGAGGTCCACATCCAGATCGTCGGTGTTGGGCCTCGGCGGGTCGAAGTCACCCTGAGCGGTGTCGCGACCCGAGGCGATGTTGTTGTCGATCTCGATCCGGCCGCTGCCGGACCCGATCGTCGTGGTGACGATCTGGTCGTACGCCCAGTTGGTTGGCAGCGGGTACCCGAGATTGCCCGAAAATCCGGACGACATGTCGGACACGAACGAGGTGACCGCGTATCCCGCGTCGGAGACCCGCTGGCAGACGTTACGGGGACCATAGATGCCCACCCGATAGCCGGAGAGTTCGCTGACGGTGCCGTGTACGCCCCGGAAGTACGGCAGGATGAACTCGGTGACCTCGGCATCCATTGCGTCGTAGTCGACCGCGAAGTAGATGGTCGATCCCGCCTTGAAACCGTGGATCCGGGCCCATTCGACGGCGTTGTTCGCGTCGACGCAGCCGCTAGAGTAACGGAAGTTGGTCGCGTCCCGGCCCCAGGTCTGGTAGATCGGGAAACACCGCAACCCGTACTGCTTGATCGTGGCGAGTTCGCCGGGCTGGATCGCCTTTTCTGGCAGGTCCGTCGAGGACGGGTTGTAGAGGTACCTGCCGATGTACTTGTGTCCCGCCGCTTTCAGCGCTGCCGCGCGATCCGGCGTGATCTTCGTCACGCCATCGCAGGCCTCACCCTTGCGAGTCTGGTCGCCGTGGGAGACCAGCAGCGACGCCCACGTCTGGAAGTCCCCGATCCCGGTCACGGGCAGTTTCACGAACGACTGGAAATCACGCACGGCGGCCTGCACCTCGGCGGTGAAGGTGCCGAACGACACGGGCCGTTTGTTGAGCAGCATCGCCGCGGTGAAGATCTCGGCCCAGGTGCCGACCGCGCCGAGCGACACCGGATGGGATCTCAGACCGGCCTGCGTACCCGGCCCGAACACACCGTTGGCCGTGCCGTCGGCCATGCCCAGCTCGTACTGGATCGCCAGCAACATCGACTTCGCTACGTCACGGGAGTGGTGACCGTCGCACGGTATGACGAAGTAGTCGCGGCGGTTGACGTACCGGCCGTTGAGCCACTGCTGGACGGAGCGGATCTGGCCCGATCCGTTGTTGACGGTGACATAGGCGTCCATGTTGAGGAGCGCCTTGACCACCTTCGGTTCGAGGGATCCACCGGGGTAGGCATAGGCGAGTCCCATGTCCTGCTTCAGCCGGATGACCGATTCCTGGACCCGGGCGCTGTAGATGCCGTCGATGCCGCCGCCGTCATAGCCCTTGCAGTACAGGGCCGACTGGAGGATGCAACCGAAGATCCACGACGGAACGGTGGAAGCGTTCAGACTCGGATACTTGCTCTGCAGCGTTGCCAACGTCGTGGGACCGAAGTTGTCCGACAGAGCGGTGATGCCCATCTCGTACTGCAGCGCCCTGGTCAGGGCGTACATCACGGGCCATCCGGTGCGGCCGTTCTCCTCAAGCTTCGATATGCCGAGCGTTGCGCCGTTGCTGTAGGTGCTGTTGATAAAGCGCTGTGCCCGAAGGACCATCTCGTCAACGTCAGCCATCTGCGTCCTTCTTCGAGGGGTGTGCGACAGCGTCCGGCCGCAATGGAGCCTGGCATCGATCGAATGATGTCACTGCCGTGACCGGGATCCTACAACGGGAGGAGATTTCGTGTTGTCCCGTCAGTTGTGCGTGGTCCGCGGAACGGTTCCAGGAAACTGAACCGTGCGCATCGTCGAATTCCGGCGTCTGGTGCCAGTCATCGGGCACCGCGCCGCCGGGGAGCGTGCTCCGGCCGACCAGCGGCAGGCTAGCGTCGAAGCGTGAGCACCGGAACTCCCCGCGTCCTGCCTGTCGACGGTGACCTCGGCGAGGCGGCCGCGGTGCTGCGTACGGGTGGGTTGGTGGCTTTTCCGACGGAGACCGTCTACGGGCTGGGCGCCAACGCGTTGGACGCGCGGGCGGCGGCCCGGATCTTCGAGGCCAAGCAGCGGCCGAGCTTCGATCCGCTGATCACCCATCTCGCCGACGTGGCGGACCTGGAACCGCTTGTCGGGCGGGTGCCGCCGGCCGTGGCGGCGCTGGCCGCCCGGTTCTGGCCGGGGCCGTTGACGCTGATCGTCAACCGACCGGAGCGGATCCCACCGATCGTGACCTCCGGGCTGGACAGCATGGCGGTGCGGGTGCCGGGCCACGAGCACGCTCGACGGTTGATCGCCGCTGCCGGGGTGCCGGTGGCCGCGCCAAGCGCGAACCGGTTCGGCCAGCTCAGTCCCACCCGCGCCGAGCACGTGGTGCACGGGCTGGGTGGAGCAGTGGACGTGGTGCTCGATGGTGGGCCGACCCGCTGCGGAATCGAGTCGACGATCGTGGACGCCCGAGGGGACCACCCGGTGGTGCTGCGGCTCGGTGCGTTGCCCGTGGAGGAGTTGGAGAAGGTGACCGGGACGGTGACGGTGCGGCCGGGTAGCTCGGGGCAGCCGGTCGCGCCGGGCACCTTGGCCGCGCACTACGCACCGCGTACGCCGTTGCGGTTGCTTCCTGGTACGGAGTCGGCGGGTGTCGGCGGTGCGGGGCGGGGGTATCTGGCGTTCCGGGATCGGCCGGCGGGCGGCTGGGCGGCGGTGGAGGTGCTCTCCGCCTCCGGTGACCTGACCGAGGCGGCAGCTCGCCTCTTCGACGCGCTGCATCGCCTGGACGGCGTCGGGGTTACCGAGATCGTCGCGGAGCCGGTGCCGGACGCCGGGGTGGGGCGGGCCGTCAACGACCGGCTGCGCCGCGCCGCCGCCACCTGGGATCCCGCCGCCCACCAGTAACAGCTCTGACGCCGGTCAGCCGTGGTGCGCAGCGGCTTCCCGTCCGCTGTCGGCCGACCGGCCGACGTGGGGCCGGTCGTCCGCTCGCCCGCCGTCGACCCCATCGCCGTCGTCCCGCCGGTTGCCGGCCCGCCCGTCCGTCTGTTCGCTATCGACCTGCGGGAATCGGGCGACGAGCTGGGTGAGAGCGCCGTTGGCGAGGGTGGCGCCGAGCGCCGACCCGGTGGCGATGGTCCAACCGACCGGGCCCAGCGGGGTGCAGCCGAAGAACTGGCTGAGCCCGGGGGTCTGCACAACTGCGGCCAGTACCCCGAAGGATGCGGCGGTGGAGGCGAGCACGGTCGGGCTGGTGCCGCCGGCCAGCACGGTCTGGCCGAGCTGGGTACCGACCAGGGAGACCAGGGCGACGGTGCCGGCGCGTCGCTGCGTGCCGGTGTAGCGGGCAAGTGTCCAGCCGGTGGTCGCACCGAGGGTGGTGGCGGCGGCGCGCAGCCCGATCTCCCGGGTCATGGTCTGGCCGAGTGAGCTGTCCGGGCCTTCCCGGAGCAGTCCGTCGGCGTGGTCGCCGCCGGGTGGCCGCACGGCGATGGCCAGCGCCGGCACCATGTCGGTGAGCAGGTTGACCAGCAGCAGTTGGCGTCCGTTGAGCGCGGCCCGGCCGGTGGCGGCGGCGGTCAGCACGCTGAAGGCGATCTCGCCGAGGTTGCCGCCGACGAGGATGCTCAGCGCGTGGCGGACCGAGGACCACATCGCCCGACCTTCGACCAGGGTGGCGATGATGGTTTCCAGCCGGTCGTCGGTGACCACCAGGTCGGCCGCGGCACGCGCCGCCGGGGTGCCCCGTTGACCGAGGGCGATGCCCACGTCGGCCAGCCGGATGGCGGGGGCGTCGTTGGCGCCGTCACCGGTCATCGCGACGGTACGCCCGCACTTCTGCAGTGCCTGGATGATGCGGACCTTGTGGGCCGGGGTGCAGCGGGCCACCACGTCGGTGACGGCGAGCCGCTCGGCGAGGGCGGTGTCGTCGAGTTGGTCGAGTTCGGTGGCGGTGACCACCTGCTGGGCGTTCCCGGCGCTGATGGTGGCGGCGATCGCCTCGGCGGTCGCCGGATGGTCACCAGTGATCATGATGGTGTGCACGCCCGCCTGGCGGATCCGGCGGACGGCCGGCGCGGCGCTGGCGCGTACCCCGTCGGCGATCGCCAGGAAGCCGGTGAAGACCAGGCCGTGTACGCCCTCGTCGGTGATGTTCGGGTCGGCGGCGGTGCACTCGGCGACGGCGAGGATGCGGTGTCCGGCACCGGCCCGTTCGCCGAGCAGCCGGTGCAGTTCGGCCCGGCCCGCGTCGTCGAGCGGCTCGTCGCGTCCGGCGACCCGGTTCGCGGCGCAGCGCGGCACGACCGCCTCCGGCGCGCCCTTCACACTGAGCAGCAACCCGGTGTCGGTTCCGCCGACGCTGGCGTGGTACCCGCGCGACGGTTCGAACGGCAGACCACCGGCGGCCCGCCAGCCGGGCGCGCCGTCCGGTTCGGTGACACCGGCGGCGCGGGCACCTCGCAGCACCGCCCGGTCGGTCTGCATGGAGAGTTCCTCGGGGTCGTCGGCCGCCGGGGTGGCCCGCAGCGCCGCAGCCAGGGTGCGTCGCAGCCGGTCGTCGAGTTGCTCCACGGGGGCGTACGAGTCGGCGTCACCCACCCCGACCAGCATCAGGTGACCCTCGGTGAGGGTGCCGGTCTTGTCGAAGCAGAGCACGTCGACCCGGCCCAGCGCCTCGATGGTGCGCGGGTTACGGACCAGTGCACCGTGCTCGGCGAGTCGTCGGGCGGCGGCCAGTTGGGCGGCGCTGACCAGGAACGGTAGTCCCTCCGGCACCGAGGCGACGGCCAGGTTCGCGGCGGTCGCGGCGGTCTGGGCCAGCGGTACGCCCCGCAGCAGCCCGGCGCCGGCCACCGCGACCGCCGACCCGGCGGCCATCGGGATCGCGGCGCGGGTCAGCTTGCCCAGCCGGGCCTCGACCCCGCTGACCGGCGGCGTCTGCCCGGCCAGGGCGAGACTGCGTCCGGCCTCGGTGCCGGCGCCGGTGGCCACGACCACGGCGTCGCCACGGCCGGCGGCGATGCTGGTGCCCTCGTAGACCATGGAGGCGCGCTCGGCCACGGCGGCGGCGACCACCGGCTGGTCGGTCTTGCTGACCGGCAGTGACTCGCCGGTCAGGGAGGACTCGTCCGCTTCCAGGCCGACAGAGGTCAGCACCCGGCAGTCGGCGGGTACCGCGTCGCCGGATTCGAGCACGATCACGTCGCCGGGGACGAGGTCGTCGGCGGATACCACCCGTTCGACGCCGTCGCGGCGGACCCGGGCGGTCACCGCCGAACGGGACAGCAGCTGCGCCAGCGACTTCTCGGTGTTGCGCTGGTGTACCGCGCCGACCAGCGCTGAAGCTCCGACGACCCCACCGACCAGGGCGGCGTCGACGAGCGAGCCGAAGCTGGCGGAGAGCACCGCTCCGGCGGCGAGCACCGGAGTGAGCGGGTTGGCCAGTTCGTCGACGAAAGCCCGGAGCAGCCCGCCCGGGCCGGCCGTCTCACCTGGGCGGTCGGCCTGTCGTCGCTGGGCTTCGGTCTCGGTCAACCCGTCGTGGCCCGTGCCGAGCTGGTCGATGACGGTGGGCACCGGCATCAGATGCCAGGCGGTGATCGCGGGTGCGGGCGCGACGGTGGCTTCGGTCAACCGACCGGCCCGCCACACGCCGTGGGCGAAGGCCAGGGCCGCCGCGCCGTTGACCGAGGCGAGCGTACGGCCGGGTAGCAGGGCCGGGTCGGCGGTGAAGGCACCGAGCGCGCCGAGACCGGTGCCGGCCAGGCCGATGCGCAGGTTCTGCGCGGTCATCCGCCGGGCCACCCCGGCCGCTTCGATGATCAGGGCGACGACCCGCAGATCGGTGCCGACCAGCAGATGCGCCCCCCACGGCGGCGGATCGTCGGCGTCGGCGAGGCCCAGCCCGCAGTCCGCTGCGGCGAGAGCGGTGCGGTCGCCGGAGACGAGCATCACCACCGCACCCTCCCGTTGCAGGGCGCGTACCGACTCGGTGAGCTGGTCGTCACCGGGCATCAGCGCGTCGGCGGAGGCGTGCCGCTGCGGGTCCCCGCCGGCGACGACGAGCCGCAGGCCGGCCTGCCGAGCGACGGCCGGCAGGGCTTCGACGCCGGGTGCCGGCTCGGGTGCGACCCGCAGTAGGGCCGCGAGGGTGTCGGCCTGGGCCAGACCGAGCAGAGTTCCGCCGCGTTGGCGTAGCCGCCGGCTTTCCTCGGTGTCGCCGGCCTCCCGCACGCCGAGCCGGTCCAGCGGGCCGAGCCGCCACCCGTCGAGCTGATGTACGTCGTTCGGTGCGGCCGGCTCGAAGAGGGCGAATGCCTGGGCGGCGACCTGGGACGTGTCGACGCCGGGAAGTGGCGCCAGATCGGCCAGGACGCCCCGGTCGGAACCGAGGATCCGGGCGTCCAGCACCAGCGTGTCGATGCGGTCGAGTTCGCGGAGCACGCTGCGGTCCATGGCGATGACGCCGCGTCGGGCGAGGATCCGGCCGAGTTGGGCCGCGTACCCCTCGCGTCCGCTGCCCGGTGCCTTGGGCAGCGCGGAGAGGCCCAGGGCGGCGGCCCGTTTCGGGCCGACCACGGGCGTCGCCGCAGCGAAGGCCGCCGCGCCACCGGCGAGCATCCGGTTCATGTACCGCTCGACGGAGCCGTCGGGTTTCGGACAGGGCCGGTCGAAGGCGGGGGTACGGGCGACGGCGCGATCCGGCTCGCCGGTGAGCCGGGGTTCGGCCTTCTCCCAGGCTCGTAGCTGGGCCAGCCCTTCGCCCCACTGGACGATCCGCTGTGCGCTGTCGAGCACTATCCCCGTCCAGCCGCCGGTGAGGCCCTGCACCACCGCCTCGGCGAGTGGGAAGAGAACCTCGGCGCGTGGATCGCGGCGTAGTCCCAGACCGGCGAGGGCGTGCAGCTTCGGGTGCAGGTCGATGGCGCTGAGCAGTCCGGAGACCTCACCGGGAACCGGGGTGACGGGCAGGATCCGGGTGGCCGCGGAGATGGTCAGGCCGAGCGCGTCGGAGGCGAGGGCGCCGAGGGTACGCGGGGTTCGTGGTCCTTCCTCGGGTGGGTGCGGCGGCGGGATCTCCGGATCCGGCTCGTGTGGGCAGGTGCGTTCGACGCGGGAGATGGTGGCGACCAGCTCGCGTACCTTCGGTCCCGGTGTGTCGACGGCGACGACCACCCGGCCGGAGGGGGCGTTCACCCGCGCCCAGGTGACTCCCGGCATCCGTTCCAGCGCCGCCTCGACCAGGCGGGCGAGGGTGTCGCCGCCGTCCTGGCAGACGCCGTGGACCTCGATGTGGTGCCGGCCGGGGCGGGACCACACCCGCCGGCTGGTCAGCCCGGCCGCCCGGGCGAGCCGGGTCGCGGTGGCACCGACGCGGCGGGAGGCGGCTTCCACCACCGGAGGTACTCCGACGGCGCCAAACCGCATTCTGCCTCCCACCGTTCGTGCCCGGCGGCCTGGCTTCCCGGCCGGACGTCCCTTATGCCCGGCCGAGCTGGGAAAAGTTTCCTGCTCGGCCGGGCATGGACGGCCGCGGCGGAGGAATCCGAGGTGGGCGTCGTCGCAACGGGGAGGCGAGATGAGTGCGTTGACACGACAGCTCAGTGGGACCCGGGAGTCGTTGCAGGTGTTCACCCGCCTGGTGAACGTGCCGTGGCTGGGGGAGGTGGCGGTGCCTCCGCCGGACAAGCTGACCTACTACGCCGGCATCGGTGTGTTGACCGTGCTCCAGGTGATCGAGTGGCCATTGGCGCTGGTGATCACCGCCGGGCACCTGCTGGCCGACCAGCACCTGTCCGGGCTGGCCAAAGGGCTAGGCGAGGCGCTGGAATCCGCCTGAGGTAAGCCGCGTCACTCTTGACCTGAAGGCAGGTTGAGGTCCGAGGCTTGCTCGTGGGGCGGGGGTGAGCGCCGCACTGCTGTACATCGGGGGCCAGCAGCGTGGTGCCGCCGCCGCGTCGCTTCGGGGTAGCTCATCGACGAGATGCCGCGCCTGTCCAGCAAACTCGGCCCGGTCATCGACACGTACGGGCGAACGGCGACGCGATGACACCTGCTCGGGTTCACGTTCGCCCTAACGTCGAGCCATGCTCAAGTTCGTCATCACCAGCCTCCTGTACGTCTGCGGGTTCGTCTTCCTCTACGGAGTGATCCGACTCTCGGTGCGGCACGCGATGGAGGACATTGAGGTGCGCCGCGTTCAGGCCGTGCGGGCGGAGGAGATGGCCGCCTCCCGGGATCGGGCGATGCTGGAGCGGCACGGCTTCCTGACCAACGAGGGCTGACGGTGGGACGCCGGTCCAGGCTCGGGCCCGGTGTCGGTCGGGGCACTGGTCCGGAAGCTGGTCCCGGTCCGCGTCGCGGGCTCCGGATGCGACGATCGAACGCGTGATGGGAACGCTGAAGACCGAGCCCGCTCGCACCCGTACCGACCTGTTGGCCGCGCCGGTCGCCGCCGCACTCGCCCAGTGGCCGGCCGACTCGCCGGTGGACGTCGACGCGGTGCAGGTAGCGCCGATCGACGCCGACCTCGCCGACACCGCGGCGTTCTGTGCGGCGTACGACGTCGGGCTGGACGAGTCGGCCAACTGCGTGGTCGTGGCCGGTAGGCGCGAGGGGGTGACCCGGTACGCGGCCTGCCTGGTGCTCGCCACCACCCGGGCGGACGTCAACGGGGTGGCCCGCCGGGCGCTGGACGTCCGAAAGGCGAGCTTCGCGCCGATGGCCGACGCGGTGGAGTTGACCGGCATGGAGTACGGCGGGATCACGCCGATCGGGTTGCCGTTGCAGTGGCCGATCCTGGTCGACCCGCGGGTGGTGGACACGCCGTACGTGGTGATCGGGTCGGGCGTACGACACAGCAAGATCGCGCTGCCGGGCGCGGTGCTGGCCGGCCTGCCCGGCGCCCGGGTGGTGGAGGACCTGGCCAGGCCGACCTGATCGTCGACATGCATCGATGTCGTTGCACGTGAAACATCGACGACGTCGATGCCGTCAGTGTGCGGCGGCCTCGCGCTGCTCCACCTCGGCGAGGGCCGCGAGCAGGGTGGCTGGTTCCTGCGCCCCGGTGACCCCGTATTTGCCGGCGAGCACGAAGGTGGGCACGCTGGTCACCCCGAGCTGGCGGGCGGCGGCCAGTTCGGCCCGCAACTCGTCGACCCCTTCGTCGGAGTCGAGGAAGCGGCGGACGTCGTCGCCGTCCAGCCCGATGCTCGCGGCCACCCCGGCCAGCGCCTCACGGGAGCCGATGTCGACGCCGTCGGTGAAGTGGGCCCGGTGCAGCGCCTCGACCATCTCCCCGTCGCGGTCCCGCCGACCGGCCCAGGTGGTCAGCCGGTGCGCGTCGAAGGTGTTGGCCGCGATCGCCCGGTCGTAGCGCAACTCCAGACCGACGCTCGCGCCGACCTCGACGACCCGGGCGACCATCTGCCGGGCCTGCTCCTGGCCGCCGAACTTCTCGGCCAGCACGTCCAGCATCGGGCGCGGCGACGGGACCGGTGACGGGTCCAACTGGAAGGGCCGGTGCCTGATGGCCACCTTGCCGTCGTACGACGCGAGCGCCTCGGTGAATCGGCGGCGGCCGATCCAGCACCAGGGGCAGACCACGTCGGCGTAGATGTCGATCTCCATGACCGGAGACAACCCGCTGGCCGGCAGGTCTCTTCCCGACTGCCGCCCAGGTCACACCGTCTGTTCGCGGACCTGCCGCTTGAGCCGGGCGAGGATGGCGGTGCCGCCGCGTACCCGCAGTGGGCTGATCGCCTGCGCCAGGCCCATCCGCTGGTACAGGTCGTCCGGTACGGCGAGGACCTGTTCCGGGGTGGCACCGGCCAGCCCTTCGGCGAGAATGCCGGCGAACGCCCGGGTGGTGGGTGACTCCGGTGGGCAGTCGAACAGGGTGTCGACGGTGCCCTCGGGCCTCACCTCGGCGCGCAGGAAGAACGGAGTCTGGCACTCCACGACCTGCTCCATGCCCTCGTGGCCGGGGTGCCCGGCGGGCAGCGGCGGCACCGCGTCGGAGTACTCCAGCAGCATCTCCAGCACCACGTCGCGTGGCGCATCGGCGAACTCGTCGACGATCTCGGCCAGCTTGCTCGGCATCTCGGGCATCCCGCCAGGCTACCGCCGCCGCCCGGCGGTCCTTCCTCACACCGTGGGCGACTGCTCGCTGATCTCGCTGAGCGCCGAGGTGGGGTCGAGCTGCATGGCGAGGTCGCCGAGGGAGACGATGCCGACCAGCTTCCGCTCGTTGTCGCAGACGAGGACGCGCCGAATGCCACGTTCGCGCATCAGCGACGCGGCCTCACCCGCGGTGCAGTACTGCTCGATCATCACGACCTCGCGGGTGACGATCGAACCGATGGTGGTGGTGCTGGCGTCGGCGTTCTCCGCCACCGCGCGTACCACGATGTCGCGGTCGGTCAGGATGCCGGCGAGATTCGCGCCGTCGGTGACGACGACGTCGCCGATGTCGGCCTCCTTCATCACCCTGGCCGCCTCGTCGAGGGTGGTCTCCGCCGGCAGGTAGATCACCTGCCGGGTCATCACGTCAGCGACCCGGTAACCGGTCATGAGAGCCCTCCAGAGCAAGTCGAGCCGATCAGGATGCGTTACCCCGTCACCTGACGGCTACACCATGTTTCCGCCTACCCGTTCAACAGTTTCTCCAGCAGGTCCGCCACGGGTAGTTCGGTGCGCTCCCCGGTCGCCCGGTCGCGCAACTCGACGTACCCGTCGGCCAGACGGCGTCCGACCACGACGGTGCGCGGAATGCCGATCAGCTCGGCGTCGGTGAACTTCACCCCGGCGGAGACGGCGGTCCGGTCGTCGACAAGCACCCGCAGGCCCGCGTCGGCGAGCCGGGCGCCGAGGTCGAGCGCCGCGTCGAGCTGCGGACCCTTGCCGGCCGCCACCAGGTGTACGTCGCACGGCGCGACAGCCGTCGGCCACACCAGTCCCCGATCGTCGTGGTGCTGTTCGGCGATAGCCGCCACCGCCCGGGACACGCCGATGCCGTAGCAGCCCATGGTGGGCCGGACCGGCTTGCCCTGCGGACCGAGCACGTCCACCGCGAAGGCGTCGGTGTAGCGGCGACCGAGTTGAAAGATGTGCCCGATCTCGATGCCCCGACGCATGGTCAACTGGCCGGTGGCACAGGCCGGACAGGGGTCACCGGGACGCACCTCGGCGGCCTCGACCGTGCCCTCGGGGGTGAAGTCCCGGCCGCACACCACGTTCGTGGCGTGCCGGCCCGGCTCGTTCGCCCCGGTCAGCCAGGCGGTACCCGGCACCACCCGGGGGTCGACCAGGTAGCGGACGCCGAGCTTGTCGAACACCTGTGGCCCGAGGTAGCCCCGCACCAGTTCGGGGTGCTCGTCCCAGCCGTCGAAGACGTCAACGGTGGCCGGCGCCAGCGCGGCGGCCAGCCGTTTCAGGTCGACCTCCCGGTCGCCGGGCAACCCGACCACCAGCAGCTCCGGCGCTTCGGCGCCCGGCCGGCGTACCGTCAGCACCACGTTCTTCAGGGTGTCGGCGGCGGACCAGTCGTCCCGCCCGGCCAGCCGGTGATCGTTGGCGAGCGCGACCAGGCTGGCGATGGTCGGCGTCTCGGGGGTGTCGTGTGCCTCGATCGCCGGCTGCGCCTGCGGGTCGCCGGCGACCGGTGCGGGCGTGGTCACCGCCTCGGTGTTGGCCGCGTAGTGGCAGTCGGTGCAGCCCACGTAGGTGTCCTCGCCGACCGGCGTGGCGGCCAGAAACTCCTCGGACGCGGAGCCGCCCATCGCGCCCGACACCGCGTGCACCACCGTGTGGTCGAGGCCGAGCCGGTCGAAGATCCGCTGGTACGCCGCGCGGTGCCGGCCGTACGCGGCCCGCAGGCCCGCGTCGTCCAGGTCGAAGGAGTACGCGTCCTTCATCAGGAACTCGCGCCCGCGCAGCAGACCAGCACGGGGGCGGGCCTCGTCGCGATACTTGGTCTGGATCTGGAACAGCGTCACCGGAAGATCGCGGTACGAGGTGAACAGCTCCTTGACCAGCAGCGTGGCCAACTCCTCGTGGGTCGGCGCCAGCAGGTGCTCGGCGCCGCGCCGGTCGGCCAGGGTGAAGATGTCGTCGCCGTACTCGGTCCACCGTCCACTTGTGCGGTAGGGCTCGGCGGGCAGCAGCGCCGGAAAGTGGACTTCCTGGTTGCCGATCGCGGTCATCTCGGCCCGCACGATCTCGGTGACCCGCTCCAGCACCAGCCGGCCCAGCGGCAACCAGGTGTAGCCGCCCGGTGCCGCCCGCCGGATGTATCCGGCCCGCAGCAGCAGCCGATGGCTCGGCACCTCCGCATCGGCCGGATCCTCGCGCAGGGTCCGAATCAACGACGTCGACATCCGCAGCATCACCCCCGCACCCTAGAACCCCACCCCCCACCCCACCGATCCATTTATGCGGCGAATCTTGGTGCGGCTGCGCCCTCATAGGGGCGTCCGCGCACCAAGATCTGCGAAAGCGGCTCCGTTGACGGCCTGCGCCGGCCGCTGCCGCACGGCCTGGCTCGGAAGCCCACGCCGACGGTGGAGGTCGGGTGGCTGCGGCGGGCGTACCGGGGCGCCACAACTCCGAGGGTGTCGATGACGTCCGCCACGTTCGGCCGCACGGGGCACCACCACGAGGGTGGCCGATGTAAAACTTCCGGTGGTAGGCAGGAGTTCCTTGCCTACTCGCACGTGCAGAGGAGTGAGCAGTGCGCTGGCGCAGTTACGTCGCGGTCGGGGACAGCTTCACCGAAGGTCTGGACGACGCCTACCCGGATGGCAGCTTCCGGGGCTGGGCGGATCTGGTGGCCACCCGGCTCGCCGCCGATGTCGGCCCCGACTTCGCGTACGCCAACCTGGCCATCCGGGGGCGGACCTTTCCGAGTGTGGTGGCCGAGCAGGTGCCGGCGGCCCTGGCGATGAAGCCCGACCTGGTCAGCTTCGCGGCGGGCGGCAACGACGTGCTGCGGCGTAGCTTCGACCCGGACGCCCTGGTCACCCGCTTCGACGAGGTGGTCGGCCGGCTGCGCAGCCGGGGTGCCGACGTGCTGCTGTTCCGGTTCGCCGGCCTGATGGCGCGGCTGCCCGGCCAACGGCTGATCGCGCCCCGGGTAGCCCTGCTCAACCGTGCTGTCGGGGAGACCGCCGAACGGCACGGCGCCATCCTGGTCGACCTGTACGCCGACGACACGTACCTGCACCCGATGCTCTGGAGCACCGACCGGCTGCACCTGTCCCCGGCCGGGCACCGCCGCGTCGCCGGCCAGGTGTTGGCCGCCCTCGGCGTCGGCTGCGACGAGGAATGGCTGCTGGTCCCGCCGAACCCGGAGCCCACCCCCTGGCTGTTGGCCCGCACCGCCGACCTCCGCTGGGCCGGTCAACATCTGGCCCCCTGGGTCAAGCGCCGCCTTACCGGCCGCTCCTCCGGCGACACCCGCACCGCCAAACGCCCCACCCTCACCCCCCTGACCGACTGACCCCCACTCCGCCCCGATCTCCGCGACGCTGAGCTCGGCCAGGTGGTGCAGGACGATCGCCGGCGTTGGGTGGCGGGCAGGATGGTGAGCGCCGCCAGCAGCATCACCCGGTCCGGGTTCGGGCCGGGCACGTGCTCCTCCCGCTGCCGGGCCAGGTGACGCACGGCGGTACGAATCCGACGGAGCCGGCTGGTGGCCAGGTTCCAGGCCACCCGCTGGAAGTGCGACTGGTAAGACTCGCTGAAGTCCACCGGCGGTGGTTCGGCCCCTGGTGGCGCTGCGGTCATGTCGGTCCTCGTGTTCGGCGGCAGTCAGGAGCGTCACGCCCGGCGGACCACATCCGCTGCACCCGATTCCCGTTGGCCGGCCGAAGCCCGGCGTACTTTGGGGACCATGTCTGTGCCGAACGATCCCGATCCCCGACTCCAGTCGTACGCGGACCCGCAGCGACTGGTCACCACCGACTGGCTGGCCGACCATCTGGGCGACGACGGTCTCGTGGTGGTCGAGTCCGACGAGGATGTGCTGCTCTATGACAGCGGCCACATCCCGGGTGCCGTCAAGGTCGACTGGCATCTGGAGCTGAACGACCAGGTGACCCGGGACTACCTGGACGCCGAACGGTTCGCCGAACTCTGTGCCGCCAAGGGCATCGGCCGTGACGACACGGTCGTCTTCTACGGCGACAACTTCAACTGGTGGGCCGCGTACGCCCTCTGGGTCTTCACCCTCTTCGGTCACCAGGATGTACGGCTGCTCGACGGCGGCCGGCAGAAGTGGATCACCGAGGGGCGTGAGCTGACCCGCGACAAGTCTGGTCGGCCCCGGGCGGACTATCCGGTGCCGCAGCGCAACGACGCGCCGGTACGGGCCTTCCGCGAGGAGGTGTCGGCGCATGTCGACGCCGGCCGGCCGCTGGTCGACGTGCGGTCACCGGGCGAGTACACCGGCGAGATGCTGCACATGCCGGACTACCCGCAGGAGGGTGCGCTGCGCGGCGGTCACATTCCGGGCGCGGTGAGCAAGCCGTGGAAGTCCGCCGCCAACGACGACGGCACCTTCAAGTCGGCCGACGAGCTGCGCGGCATCTACGCCGACCAGCTCGGCCTGACGCCGGACGACGACGTGATCGCGTACTGCCGGATCGGCGAACGCTCCAGCCACACCTGGTTCGTCCTGCGCCACCTGCTCGGTTACCCCAGGGTGCGCAACTACGACGGCTCCTGGACCGAGTGGGGCAACCTCGTACGCGCCCCCGTCGTCAAGGGCCCCGACCCGCGGTGACGCAGTGTTGATCATGAGGTTAGCGGCCGGAATGAAGATCAACTATGCCGCTAACCTCATGATCAACGGGGCGGGGCGATCAGCGCAGGGGAGCGATCAGCGCAGGGGGTCAGTGGGGGGCGGGGTGCGTGAGGTAGTGCTGGATGGTGGGGGTCAGCCAGGCGATCAGCTCGGCGGGGGAGATGTCGACCATCGGGGGTAGGCGCAGGACGTAGCGGGTCAGGGCGACGCCGAGCAGTTGGCTGGCGACCAGTCCGGCCCGCCGTGGGGCCTCGGCGGGGTCGGCGACCACCCGGCCGACCGCCACGCCGAGCTGGGTGGCGAAGATGTCGCGTACCCGCTCCGCCCCGCTCGGGTTGGTGCTCGCCGTGCGCAGCAGCGCCGGCAGGGTGGAATCGCCCTCCCACCGAGTGAAGAAGTAGCTGACCAGCGCCGTGCCAAGGCGATCAACCGGCACGTCGCTCAGGTCGGGCAGCCGCAGATCGAACTCGGCCGCCGTGGCGAACAGGTTCTCCTTGCTGCCGTAGTACCGCATCACCATCGACGGGTCGATCCGCGCGTCCGCGGCGATGGCCCGGATCGTCGCCCGGTCGTACCCGTCGGCGGCGAAGCGGTTCCGGGCGGCCCGCAGGATCGCCGCGCGGGTCGCCTCCGAGCTGCGGCGTCCGCCACCGGCCGTCCGCTCCGCGACCGGTTTCGAAGCCCGTTCGGGTACGCCCTCCGTCATGTGGCCGACGGTATGCCAACGGCTGTTGACTTCTCAATCCGGGGCGGCCTAACGTTGCCAACAGGCGTTGGCCAACACTTGTTGGCATACCCTCGGAGGTGGTCGTCATGCTGCCCGAACGAACTGACGTACTGGTCGTCGGCGCGGGTCCGACCGGGCTCACCGCCGCACTCACCCTGGCCCGTCGAGGGGTTGAGGTGACCGTCGTCGACCAGCGGGAGAAGCCGGCGGTGACCTCGCGGGCGGCGGTGGTGCACGCGTACACCCTGGAGGTGCTCGACCGGATCGGAGCCGGCGAGACGCTGGTGACCCGAGGGCTGCGGTCGGCGCGGTTCAGCGTCCGCGATCGGGACCGGGTGCTGGTCACCGTGCCGTTCGGCGGGTTGCCCAGCCGGCACCGGTACGCGCTGATGGTGTCCCAGTCGGTGACCGAAGAGGTGCTCGCCGACCGGCTGGCCGAGGCCGGCGTGCGGGTGCTGCGTCCGTACCGGCTCACCGGCCTGCGGCGCGACGGCGAGGGCGCGGTGGCCGACCTCGACGGCACCATCGTGCACGCCCGATGGGTGGTCGGCGCCGACGGCATCAACAGCAGCGTCCGCCAGTTGGCCGGCATCGCGTTCACCGGGCCGGCCGACTCCGAGGAGTCGTTCGTGCTGGCTGACGTACGGGTCGACAGCGGCCTGCCCCGCGACGGCGCGTCGATCTTCCTCGCCCGGGGCGGGCCACTGGTCTGGGCGCCGCTGCCCGACGGGCGGGTACGCCTGGTCGCCACCGTCACCGATCCGCCCGCCGAGCCGGACGTGAGCTACCTGCAACGCCTGCTCGACGAGCGCGGCCCCCGGCAACGGCCGGACCGGGTGCGCGAGGTGCTCTGGTCCTCGCGTTTCCGCCTGCACCGACGGGTCGCCGGGGCGTTCCGCTCCGGGCCGGTGCTGCTGGCCGGCGATGCCGGGCACGTGCACAGTCCGGCCGGCGGGCAGGGCATGAACCTCGGCATCAGCGACGCGGTCGACCTCGGCGAGACCCTGGCCGACGTGCTCGCCGGAGCGGCCGAGACCCGGCTGGACGAGTACGCGGCCAGACGTCGGCCGCTGGCACACGAGGTGGCCGGATTCGCTGACCGACTGACCCGCCTCGCCACCGTGCCGCCCGCCGCCCGGCCGGCCCGGGACCTGCTGCTAGGCCTGATTTCGATGCTGCCGCCGGTGCGGCACCGGATCGCGCTCCGGCTCTCCGGCATCAGCCAACGCCCGACGTGAGTCGACGTTCCCGGTAGTCGGACTGGCGGGTAACCACGGCCCCACGCTGTCGACAGTCGGGTCTACGCTGGCCCGGTGACGGTGGAGCAGCAGGCCCGGGGCGCGAATGGCGGGGCCACGGGGGCGGGACGACGCCGATCCCGCAAGGACGAGATTCTTGAGATCGCGGTGGGTCTGTTCGCCTCGCGGGGCTACCACGGTGTGTCGATGGACGACATCGGCGCGGCTGCCGGTGTGACCGGCCCGGCGCTCTACCACCACTTCGCCGGCAAGGAGGCGATGCTGGTCGCCGCGCTGACGCCGGTGAGTGAGGGGCTGCTCGACGGCGGACGGCAGCGCTCCGCCGCCCACTCCGGCGACCCGCGCGCTTCGCTGGAGTCGCTGATCGACTTCCACGTGGACTTCGCGCTCGCCAACCCGGCCGTCATCGCGCTGCACCTGCACGAGCTGGATCGGCTGCCGGAGGAGCCCCGGCGGCGCATCCGCCGACTTCAGCGGCTCTACGTCGAGGAGTGGGTGACGGTGCTGACCGCCCTGCATCCGGGGCTGCCCGACGGTGAGGCGCGGGTGTTGGCACACGCCGCGTTCGGTCTGATGAACTCCACTCCGTTCCTCGGTGGCGAGGTCGATCACCGGCGTCGGGCCGAGTTGCTGCGCGCCGCCACACTGGCCGCGCTGCTCGCCCCCACCGAGCCCGCCTGACCCGTCGCCGTCCGGCCGTCCTGGGCTGACCCGGCCAGGACCGGTGTGCTTCATCACCTCGCTGCTCGCCGCCACCGGCCGAGGAGCCGACCCGGCGCGTCCGCGCTCGCCGCCGCTCGGACACCGCGCTCAGGCCCATCTCTGCCGCAGGCGTTGAGCGGGGGCACTTCCTCGCACCCGGGGCGGCGTGGTTCCCTAGCACGCGATCCCACCATCTGGACGCGGAGGAACCATGATCGAGTCGCTGCTGGTCGCCAACCGGGGCGAGATCGCCCGCCGGATCGTCCGTACCGCCCGGCGGCTCGGGGTACGGGCGATCGCGGTGCACTCGGAGGCCGACGCCGACCTGCCGTTCGTCGCCGAGGCCGACGAGGCCGTCTGCGTCGGGCCGGCCAACCCGGCACAGAGCTACCGCAACACCGAGGCGATCCTCGCCGCCGCCCGGTCGACCGGCGCGCAGGCGATCCACCCCGGTTACGGCTTCCTGTCGGAGAACGCCGACTTCGCCCGTACCGTCGAGGCCAGCGGGCTGATCTGGGTCGGACCCGGCGCGGACGCGATCAGCGCGATGGGCGACAAGATCAATGCGCGGAACCTGATGGCGGCGGCCGGCGTGCCGGTGGCGGCCGGGACCACCGAGCCGGCGGCCGACCTGACGGCGGCGGTCGCGGCGGCGGCGGAGATCGGCTACCCGGTGATGGTGAAGGCCGCTGCCGGTGGCGGCGGCATGGGCATGGGCGTGGCGCTCGACGAGGCCGCGCTGCGCACCGAGTACGACAAGGTGCGGGCCTTCGCGGAGCGGATGTTCGGTGACGGCTCGGTGCTGCTGGAGCGGTACTTTTCCCGGGTGCGCCACGTCGAGGTGCAGATCCTCGGCCTGGCAGACGGTCGGGTGCTGGCGCTGGGCGAGCGGGAGTGCTCGGTGCAGCGGCGTAACCAGAAGCTGGTGGAGGAGTCGCCCTCCCCGGCGGTCTCGCCGGAACTACGCTCTCGCCTGCTGGCTGCGGCCGTGCGAGCGGGTGAGGCGGTCGACTACCGCAACGCCGGCACTGTCGAGTGCCTGTTGGTTCCGCGTCAGCGGGACTTCGAGGGGGATGGCTCCGGCGCTGACGAATTCTTCTTCCTGGAGATGAACACCCGGCTCCAGGTGGAGCACCCGGTGACCGAGCTGGTGCACGGCATCGACCTGGTGGAGGAGCAGCTGCGGGTGGCCGCCGGCCTGCCGCCCACCTTCGACCCGGCCGCGCTGACCTCGCGCGGCCACGCCATCGAGCTGCGGGTCAACGCCGAGGACCCGAAGCGGTTCCTGCCCGGCCCGGGAACGATCAAGACCTGGGTGGAGCCGACCGGCGAGGGGGTACGCGTCGACTCCGGCTACGCCGAGGGGAACACCGTCACCCCGTTCTACGACAGCCTGATGGCGAAGCTGATCGTGCACGGCTCGGACCGGACCGAGGCCATCGCCCGCGCCCGCGCCGCAGTGGCCGCCTTCGACCTCGCCGGCCCCAAGCACAACCTTCCCTTCTTCGCCGAGCTGCTGGAGAACGAGGAGTTTCTCTCCGGCAACTACGACACCACAATCGTCTCCCGCCTCCGCTGACCCCTGCCCCGCGGTCAATTGATCATGAAGTAGTTGTGCCTCGCCCGGCGTGTCGTGGGCAACAACATCATCATGATCACCGGAGGGCAAGTGGGTGAGGTGAGGTGCGGTGGGGCGTGACATGCTGGGGGTGTCAGGGGCAGGACGTGTCACAGCGAGGTGGCCGGGTGGCGGAGATGCCGGAGTACGTGTCCATTCGTGAGGTCGGGCCGCGCGACGGGTTGCAGAACGAGGCGCCGATCCCGGCCGACGCAAAGGTGCGGCTGCTCGACGCGCTCTCGCGTACGGGGGTGCGACGGATCGAGGCGGTGTCGTTCGTGCACCCTCGGGCGATCCCGCAGATGGCCGACGCCGACGAGGTGTGGCGACGGGCGCAGCGGGTGGACGGGGTGCGTTACTCGGCGCTGGTGCCGAACACTCGCGGCGCGCAGCGCGCCCTGGCGGTCGGCTTCACCGAGATCGAGGTGGTCGTCTCGGCCAGCGACACGCACAACCGGCGCAACGTCAACCGCTCCACGGACGAGTCGCTGGACGACATCGCCGAGCTGATCGACCTGCTGCACGATGCCGGTGCCCGCGCCGAGGTGATCGTCGCGACCAGTTTCGGCTGCCCCTACGAGGGCGACATCGACCCGGCACGGGTGGTCGCCATCGTGGACCGGGTGGTCCGCGACGGCGCCGACCGCGTCGCATTCGGCGACACCACCGGCATGGGTACGCCCCGAAGGGTTCGTGACCTGCTCACCGCCGTCCGCGACCGCAACGCCGACATCCCGGTGCTGCTGCACTTCCACAACACCCGGGGCACCGCGTTGGCCAATCTGCTGACCGCCCTGGAACTCGGCGTCACCGAGTTCGACGCCAGCGTCGGCGGGCTGGGCGGCTGCCCGTACGCGCCCGGAGCCAGCGGCAACCTGGCCACCGAGGAGGCGGTGCACATGCTGCACGACATGGGCATCGACACCGGCATCGACCTGGCCGCCCTGATCGAGGTAGCCGAGCTGGCCGAGCACCTGACCGCCCGCACCCTCCCCTCGGGCGTCCTCCGCGCCGGCCCCCGCACCCGCCTAACCCCTCACTAACCCCCCACCCCCACCTGGGTTGATCATGAGGTTAGCGGCAATTTCGATCTTGAAATCTGCCGCTAACCTCATGATCAACAATGGGGTTTCCGGGGTGGGTGGGGGTGGGGTAGCCTAACGATCGTTCAGGTGCTTGGGGTGGGGGGCGTGGTGACGGTTGACGGTGAGGCGCTGGAGCAGCTGCGCAAGCGGGTTCAGGCCGGTGGCGCGGAGAAGTACCACGCGGCGAATGCGGCCAAGGGCAAACTGTTCGCCCGGGAGCGGGTCGCGCTCCTGGTCGACGAGGGCTCCTTCGTCGAGGACGGTCTCTACGCCAACGCGCTGGCCGAGGGCCTGCCGGCCGACGGCGTGGTCACCGGCACCGCCACCGTCGACGGTCGTCAGGTCTGCCTGATGGCCAACGACTCCACCGTCAAGGCCGGTAGCTGGGGTGCCCGCACCGTCGAGAAGATCATCCGGATCATCGAGCGGGCCTACGACACCGGCGTCCCGATGGTCTACCTGGTCGACTCGGCGGGTGCCCGGATCACCGACCAGGTCGACCTGTTCCCCGGGCGACGTGGCGCCGGAAAGATCTTCTGGAACCAGGTCCGCGCCTCCGGCTCCATCCCCCAGGTCTGCGCGCTGTTCGGGCCCAGCGCGGCCGGCGGGGCGTACATTCCGGCGTTCTGCGACGTGGTGGCCATGGTCGAGGGCAACGCCAGCATGTACCTGGGGTCGGACCGGATGGTCGAGATGGTCACCGGCGAGAAGACCACCCTCGAAGCGATGGGCGGGGCGCGGGTGCACTGTGCCGAGTCCGGGGTCGGGCACTTCCTCTGCAAGTCCGAGGCCGAGGCGCTCGACGTGGTGAAGCGCTACCTGTCGTACCTGCCGGCGAACTGGACGCAGCAGCCGCCCGCCGCCCCGGCCGTCGAGGCACCGGCAAAGACCGACCTCGCCGCGCTGGTGCCGGCGAGCGAGCGGCAGGCGTTCGACATGCGGCGGTACGTCAAGGGCCTGCTCGACGAGGACTCCTTCTTCGAGATCCAGGCCCTCTGGGCCAAGGAGTTGACCATCGGCTTAGGCCGACTCAACGGCGAGGTCGTCGGCGTGGTCGGCAACAACTCGATGTTCAAGGGCGGGGTGCTCTTCGTCGACTCGGCGGACAAGGCGACCCGGTTCGTGCAGCTCTGCGACGCGTTCAACGTGCCCCTGCTGTTCCTGAGCGACGTGCCCGGCTTCATGGTCGGCAGCGCGGTGGAGAAGCAGGGCATCATCCGGCACGGCGCAAAGATGATCACCGCGATCTCCGAGGCGACCGTACCCAAGATCTGTGTGGTGGTGCGCAAGGCGTACGGTGCCGGCCTCTACGCCATGGCCGGGCCGGGCTTCGAGCCGGACGCCACCATCGCGCTGCCCACCGCCAAGATCGCCGTGATGGGTGCGGAGGCCGCGGTGAACGCCGTGTACGCCAACAAGATCGCGGCCATCGAGGACGAGGCCGAGCGGGCGGCGTTCGTCGTCGCCCGACGCGAGGAGTACGAGCGGGACATCGACATCGTCCGGCTCGCCAGCGAGCTGGTGGTCGACGCGATCGTGGAGCCGCAGCAGCTACGCGCCGAGCTGGTGCGCCGGTTCGCCGCAGCCCGGGGCAAGCAGCGGCATTTCTCCCGGCGACGGCACGGCGTCACTCCCGTCTGAGCCGTCCGGCAGCAGCACGATCCCGCTCCGGCGTCACGAGCGCCCGGCGGGCCCGTCCACACAGGAGGAAACCCGATGGACTTCCGGCTCACCGAGGAGCACGAGGCGCTGCGCGACAGCGTGCGGGACTTCGCCCGCGAGGTGGTCGCGCCGGTCATCGCCGAGCACTACGAGCAGCACACGTTCCCGTACGAGATCATCCGTCAGATGGGCAAGACGGGCCTGTTCGGCCTGCCCTTCGCCGAGGAGCACGGCGGCATGGGCGGTGACTACTTCGCTCTCTGCCTGGCCCTGGAGGAGCTGGCCCGGGTCGACTCCAGCGTGGCGATCACCCTGGAGGCGGCGGTCTCGTTGGGCGCGATGCCGATCTACCGGTTCGGCACCGACGAGCAGCGGGCGCGGTGGCTGCCCCGGTTGCTCAGCGGCGAGGCGCTCGCCGGGTTCGGGCTGACCGAGCCGGGCTTCGGCTCGGACGCGGGGGGCACCGAGACCCGGGCGGTGCTGGACGAGGCGACCGGCGAATGGGTCATCAACGGCTCGAAGGCGTTCATCACCAACTCCGGCACCGACATCACCGCCCTGGTCACCGTCACCGCCGTCACCGGCACCCGGCCGGACGGCACGAAGGAGTTGTCCTCGATCATCGTGCCCAGCGGGACGCCCGGCTTCACCGTCGCGCCCGGCTACTCCAAGGTCGGCTGGACGGCCTCGGACACCCACGAGCTGAACTTCGACGACTGCCGGGTCCCGGCGGAGAACCTGCTCGGCGAGCGTGGTCGCGGCTTCGCCCAGTTCCTGCACATCCTCGACGAGGGCCGGATCGCCATCGCCGCGCTGGCCGTCGGCCTCGCCCAGGGTTGTGTCGACGAGTCGATCAAGTACGCGAAGGAGCGGCACGCCTTCGGTCAACCGATCGGCAACTACCAGGCGATCCAGTTCAAGATCGCCGACATGGAGGCGAAGGCGTACACCGCTCGGCTCGCCTACTACGACGCCGCTGCCCGCCTGCTGGCCGGCGAGCCGTTCAAGCGGCAGGCGGCGATCGCCAAGCTACACGCGAGCACCATCGCGGTCGACAACGCCCGGGAGGCGACGCAGATCCACGGCGGGTACGGCTTCATGAACGAGTACCCGGTGGCCCGGTTCTGGCGGGACTCCAAGATCCTGGAGATCGGCGAGGGCACCTCCGAGGTGCAGCGCATGATCATCGCCCGCGATTTGGGGATGTGAACCGACCGGATCGGCGGGACACGTCGGGTGGCCAGCCGGTTGGCGAACATCGATGGCGGTTCGGTGCGGGACGGCTGCCGATCGGCGGTTGTCAGGTTTCGGTCCGGCATCGTCGGGTGGCCGACGATCCCGTGTCCGGTGTCGGGCCTGGGCCGTATTGTCCGTGCCCATGGCTCCCGGTCATGATCGTCGATCCGGTCCGCCGCACGCCGGTCTGCCGGAGCTGCTGCGGGCGCACCGGCTGGCGGCCGGCGCGACCCAGGCTGAGCTGGCGGCCCGTGCCGGCGTCGGGGTGCGGACGGTCCGTGACCTGGAACGTGGCCGTTCCACCCGGCCACAACGGACCACCGTCGAGCTGCTCGCCGGGGCGCTCGGGCTGACCGACTCCGTCCGCGCGGCGTTTCTGGCCGCCGCCCGGGGCACCAGCCCGGCGACCGTCCGGCCCGAGGTCGGTACGCCGCTGGGGCTGCCGCCGCCACCGGAACTGATCGGCCGGGAGCGCGACATCACCGAGCTGGCCGCCCTGTTGAACGATCCACGCGGTCCCCGGGTGGTGAGCCTGGTGGGGTTGGCCGGCGTCGGCAAGACCGCCCTGGCGTTGGCGGCGGTCCACGCGGCCGCGCCCACCCACTCCGGCGGTGTCGCCGGGGTGCTGATCGGCGCCGGGTCGGACGCGGCCGACGTGCACGCCGCCGTCATGACGGTGTTCGGCGTGGCCCGGGACACCGAGTTGGCCGCGCGGCTCGGTGACCGGCGGGCGCTGCTGCTGGTGGACGCGGTGGAGCGGGCGCCCGATCCGGTGGCCGGCACCCTGCGGCGGCTCGTCGGCGCGGTGCCGTCGCTGCGGGTGCTGGTCACCGGCCGGCATCCGGTCGGCCTACCGAGCGAGTGGGTGCGCCCGGTGTCGCCGTTGGAGGTGCCGCCACCGGGCGACACCGACCCGGCCACCCTCGCCGGATATCCGGCGGTCGCCCTGTTCACCTCGCGACTGGCCCAGGTGCGGCGGGAACCGCCGGCCGACGCCGAGTTGCCCGCGCTGGCCGCACTGGTACGCCGCCTGGGTGGGCTGCCGCTGGCGATCGAACTGATGGCGGCGCGCGGGCGGCTGCTCGATCTCACCGAACTGTTGGACCGGTACGGCGACCGGGTGTTGGATCTGGACACCTCGGCCGCCACGCACAGTGGTTGGGAGGCGCGGCCACGGGGTGATGATGCCCGCACGGCGGTGGTGGAGACCCTGCGCGACGCGGTGGCCACCAGTTACCGGCTGCTCGCCGCCGGGGACCGGGCGGCGCTGCGTCAGCTCGCCGCGTTCGGCAACCGGTGGTCGGTGGAGTTGGCCGAGGAGATGCTCGCCGGCAGCGGCGTCGATCCGGTGCCGCTGCTGAACCGCTTCCTCGATCTCGGGCTGCTGAGCGTGCGGGGTGGTGGCTCGTTCCGGTTCCGACTCGTCGACGCAGTTCGGGACTACGCCGTCGAGCAGGCGTCCGGTGCCGGCGAGTCGACGGTGATCCGACGTCGGCACGCTCGGGTGGTGACCCGGCTGGTGGAGCGAACCGCGTCGGGGTTGACGGGTGCCGGTGCCGGTGCCGCCGCGCACCGTCTCGACGAGGTCACCGGCGACATCAGCTCCGCGTTGGCGTACGCGGCGGTCGACGACCCCATGACCGCGTTACGCCTCGCGGTGAGCCTGCCCCGGTGGTGGCGGTTACGGGGGCGGGACGTCGTCGGCCGGCAGTGGCTGCTGCGCCTGCTGGCCGATCCGCGTACCGCCGATGCCGATTCGGCTCTGCGCGCATGGGCCGCAGTCGGTGTGGCGATGCTCGCGGGCGAGCACGGCGCGGGCGCAACGGAGCTGTCCACAGCCCGCGCGGCGTTGGCAGAGTTCCGTCGGCTCGGTGACGTGCCGGGCGAACTGGAGGCGCGGGCGGTCCTCGGCGTCCTGCTGGCCGCGACCGGACGGCCGGGCCAGGCACGGGAGCAGGCGGAGGCGGTACTGGCCCTGGCCACCGAGCATGGCCTGACCCGCCAGCTGGCGGTCGCGCAGCATCAGCTGGCGTGGCACGAGATCAGGCTCGGTGACCTGACCACGGCTCGTCGCCGGCTGGCGGTGGTGGACCGGCTCGGTGGTCAGTGCGCGGAACAGCGGCTGCGGGTGCTGGCTCGGGGCACCGTCGCGGAGGTGTTCCGCCTGGAGGGACGGTACGCCGACGCGACCGACGAGGCTCGCCGGGTGTTGACGGCCTCCGGCGACCTGGGCACCCCGCGCGGCCGGCGGCAGGTGCTGGGGACGCTGGGGCTGGCCCTCGCCCAGGACGGTCGGGCGACCGAGGCCGCCGAGGTGCTCGCCGAGCTGCGTCCACTCGACGGCACCGGCGCACTGATCGAGGGTCATCTGGCGCTGCATCGTGGGGACCGGGAGGTCGCGGCGGAGTGGTTCACGGCCGCAGCGGAGCCGGACGAGACCGGTCGGGACCGACGCACGGTCGTGGAGGCTCTGGTGGGGCTGGCGGCGAGTACCTCGGACGCGAGTGTGCTCGATCGGCTGGAAATGGCCTGCCGTGAGGGCGGCATCCGGCTGCTGGAGCACGAGGAGGAACTGCTCTACGTGCTGTCGGTGACCCGGCACGGCCCGACAGCCCAGGGCCGGTGATGCGGCCCGTCGGTGGCGGGGACGGGGTCGGCGCGGGCGAGGAAGCCCCCTGTTGCCACCCCTCGCTCATCGCCCGCGCCGGTGCCCCCGCTCCCCCCGCCGCTGCGAGACTAGCGATGCGCAGTCGGTCCGTCTGCCGGGTTTGGTCGGGTATCACCTATTGAATCGGTGGTTCTGCCGGTGGTTCTGCCGGTGCCGTGACGCTCGGCTGTTGCTGTGTGCACCCAGGGTCCGCAGAGCGGTTGAGGAGCGACGGCAACCGCTGGCGCAACGCGATGGGGTGGGATGCCTCAGTGGCCCGGTTGGCTGCGTGGCGCGGGTGACCTCCCTTCCTTCTCGTCGCACCCGGCCGGGAGCTCGCCCGGTGCGACGGAGCGGCTGCCGGCGGTCGCGCAGGGATGTACGGCGTCGCGTACCCGGCGCAGGCCGTCGAGCAGTGCGGCCAGCGCAGCCGGGTCGAGTTGCCCGGTGAACCAGTCCTCGATGAGCTGAAGGTGCCCGGGCAGGCTCTCGTCGAGCCGGCGCAGGCCGGTCGGCGTCACGACCGCGTACGAGCTGCGTCTGTCGGAGGGGCAGGCGCGGCGGGTGATCAACCCGTCGCGCTCCATTCGGTCCACCACCCGGGTCACGCCGCTGGTGGACAGTGAGGTCTGGGCGGCAAGATCGGTCATCCGCAGCTGGTTGGCGGGTGACCGGGCGAGCCTGGTCAGCACCTCGAACTCGACCGATGACAGGCCGTGCTCATCCAGCTGGGCGGCGAATCGTGCGGCCAGCCCGGCGTGCACCTCGAAGAGCAGGCCGACGGCCGTGATTCGAGGGTCGTCGAACGTGTTCGCTTCCACCAGTCCATCGTACCAATACTTGACGGAAGGAATATTGCCGAGTCTATAGTTGCTGAGGCAGCCGTTGGGCTACAAAACAATATCTCCCGGAGGGCAGTCTCTCATGACCAGCAGCACCGAGCCGGTTACCCGCGAGTGGAACGGCCTCACCATCCCGGCGGCCGGCACCTACCTGCTGGATGCGGCGCACAAGCGGGTCGGCTTCGTCGCCCGGCACATGATGGTGAGCAAGGTTCGTGGCGAGTTCACGGACGCGAGCGCCACCGTCACCGTTGCCGAGGAACCGCTGGAGTCCACGGTCTCCGCCACCATCCAGGCCGCCAGCGTCAACACCGGCCAAGCGGATCGGGACGCGCACCTGCGCAGCCCCGAGTTCCTCGACGCGGAGAAGTTCGCCACGCTGGAGTACCGCAGCACCGGCGTGAAGTCGCAGGAGGGCAACGAGTTCGTCCTGACCGGCGAATTGACCATCAGGGACGTGACCCGTCCGGTCGACCTCAAGGTCGAGTTCGAGGGTGCCGGCCGCAGCCCGTTCGGCCAGGAGCTCTTCGGTTTCTCGGCGACCACCGAAATCGACCGTGAGGACTTCGGTCTGACCTGGAACGTGGCCCTGGAGTCCGGCGGCGTTCTGGTCGGCAGGAAGGTCAAGATCGAGATCGAGGGCGAGGCCATCCGGCAGTCCTGATCCGTTCTGATCCGTACACCACGACAGGCCCGCGCCCGCACCGCGCGGGCCTGTCGGCTGTCCGGGTACCTCCCCCGCTACGCGGACGCTGGCGGCCGCCATGACGGGTGGACTGCGGCAATGGACCGATCTTCGGGGCGGCTCGGCTCAACGCTCCCAGCGAGTATGGTTCACAGTGCGCTGCGGAGCGGCACCGTTCCGTGGCGTCGCGCGCCGGGAGGAAACATGGGCAGGGACGTCGATCGAGCCGCCTTCTCCCGTGAGGATCGAGTCCGGTACCGGCAGAAGGTCCGGCGCTGCCTCGACGTGTTCGCGCTCATGCTGGACGACTTCGGCTTCGACGCCGACCGGCCGATGACCGGGTTGGAAATCGAGCTCAACCTGGTCGACCCGGCCGCCGAACCGGCCATGCGCAACGAGGAGATCCTCGCCGTGATCGCCGACCCGTTGTTTCAGACCGAGCTCGGGCAGTTCAACCTGGAACTCAACGCCAACCCACGGCTGATCTCCGGCACCGGGTTCGCCGACTACGAGCGTGACCTCCGCGCCAGCCTGAACCGGGCCAACGAACGCGCCGGGCGGTCGGACACCCGGATCGTTCTGGTCGGCATCCTGCCCACCTTGAACGAGCGACACCTGGTTGCGGACAACCTCTCCACGAACGAGCGTTACCGGGTGCTCAACGACCAGATCGTCGGGGCCCGCGGTGAGGACATCGAGCTCGACATCCGGGGCGTCGAGCGACTGCGTACCCATAACGACTCCATCGCGCCCGAGGCGGCCTGCACTAGCCTCCAGTTCCACCTGCAGGTGGCGCCGGACAGCTTCGCCGACTACTGGAACGCCTCCCAGGCGATTGCCGCCGCCCAGGTGGCAGTGGGTGCCAACTCGCCGTTCCTCTACGATCGGCAGCTCTGGGCGGAGACTCGCATCGCCCTGTTCGAGCAGGCCACCGACACCCGGCCGGACGAGCTGAAGGCCCAGGGCGTACGGCCCCGGGTCTGGTTCGGTGAGCGGTGGATAACCTCGATCTTCGACCTGTTCGAGGAGAACGTCCGCTACTTCCCGCCCCTGCTGCCGATCTGTGAGAGCGAGGACCCGGTGGAGGTCCTGCACGCCGGCGGCGTTCCCGAACTGGCCGAGCTGCGGCTGCACAACGGCACCGTCTACCGGTGGAACCGGCCCGTGTACGACATCATGAACGGCCGTCCGCACCTGCGGGTGGAGAACCGGGTGTTACCGGCCGGGCCGACCGTGGTCGACATGCTGGCCAACGCCGCCTTCTACTTCGGGCTGGTCCGGGGCATGGCGGAGGCCGACCGGCCGATCTGGAGCCAGCTCACCTTCAGCTCGGCCGAGGAGAACTTCCACGCGGCCGCCCGCCGGGGCATGGGGGCGGTCCTGCACTGGCCACGGCTGGGCGATGTGCCGGTGACCACGCTGGTGCTCGACACGCTGCTGCCGCTCGCCGCCGCCGGCCTCGACGGCTTCGGCGTCGCCGCCGCCGACCGGGACCGGTTGCTCGGCATCATCGAGCAACGCTGTCGTACCGGGCGCAACGGGGCGACCTGGCAGACCGCCACCGTCTGGGCCGCCGAGCGGCACCTGGGCCTGGACCGTCGGGCCGCGCTGCACCACATGCTCCAGCGGTACGCGGAGCTGCAGTACACCAACGAGCCGGTGCACACCTGGCCGCTCGACTGAGCGAAGCGGCAACCTCGCCGGATCTGGTGCGGAATCGCCGCCGGTGGGCCGTTTAGCACCAAGATCCGGACTAGCGACCGCGCTGCCGGGGACGGCCGCGGCGGTGCCCGCCCTCGGGTGTCTCTTCGCTGCCGGAAGACGCCTCGGACGGCGAGGACCCGGATTTCCCACCCACCTCCGCCGGCCTTTCCGGCTGTTCTGCCGAGGGCTGTGCCGCCGGTTTCGGTGCTGCCGGTTTCGGTGCTGCCGGGTTGACCGCTGCCGGTTTCGGTGTGGTTCCCGCCGATGCGGTTCCCTTCCGGGTCGCCGTCACCTCGCCGGACACCGTCTGGTCGAGCCGGTCGGCGGCCGTCGCGGACCGCGTGGCTCTCGCCGCGGATCGCGTGGCAACCGCCGGGGACAGCGGGGCACCCGCCCCGGACGGCTCGGCGTCCGGCGCGTGCCGGTTGCCGGCATCCGGTTCGGACCCGGGCGTGTGCTGGTCGGAGTCACCGATCCGTTGCCGGGGCACGGTCGGGGCCGCGTCGGGGCCGCTCGACCGGCGGGCCGCCAGCCGAGCGGCTCGCTGGGCCAGCGCCGCCACCAGGACCGACCCGCCGATGCCTACGATCACCGCGTACGGGGCGGTGAGATGTGCGGACACCTGTTCCGGGCTGATCGCGGTGAGCCTCGGTACGGCCAGGAAGTACGCGATGGCCACCAGCAGCGGCCCGGCGGCACCGGAGGCGGTCGCACCGACCCGCCGCTCGGTCGCCCGGACACCGCGCCGGGCAGCCAGCGCGCCGATCACCAGTGCTGAACCGAGCGACAGGACCGCGCCCGGCCAGTAGAAGTAGTCCCGGACCCAGAACTGGTCGTTGTCCGAGCTGAGTTGCCAGATCCCGAGCTGCGCGGTGGTCAGCCCGCGACCGGCGAGCACCGAGTCGACCACGGCGATGACCGCGAGCAGCCAGAGCCAGCCGGCGGTGGCGATGACGTTGGTGGCGGCGGCGCGGCAACGCAGCGCCCAGACCGCCACGAGCATGCCGATCAGTACGCCGACCGCCGTGTAACCGGCGGCCATGTCCCGGGGGGACGGCGTGTCCGGCACCACCGCGACCCGGGCCGGCACGGCGACCAGCAACACCGTGATCAGCGCGCCCAGGCCGGCGGCCAGGGCCAGCGCGATTCCCCACAGTCCGCCACCGTCCTGCTTGACGGTCACGGACGGAAGCTCATCGGAGGCGGGCGGCCCGTCGGCCACCGTCGCCGGGTCGGACGGGGATGCGGCCCGGCGACGGTCGTGCAGCCGTTGCGCGCAGACCGCACCGAAGATGGTCGACGTGGCTGCGATCCAGGTTGCCCAGATCAGGCTCGCCACCCAGGCCGCCGTGCCGGCGGTCGCCTCAGGGAGCGCCCAGTTGAGAATGCCCAGGCCGTATCCGAAGCCCAGTTGGGCGGCACCGGCACCGGCTGCCACGCCGGCCGCGGTGGCGATCGATCCTCCCCAGCCCTGTCTGGCCATGCCGGGCAGCGTAACGTCCTGTGGTCGGTGCGGCGAGTCGTGCGCGGCATCTACCGGCGACGGTTACGGACAGTGCTTGGCCCCGGTCGCTACGGTCGCGGGTGATGAGGCGGTGGGCGGGATGACGGACGGGAACACGGGCGGGCAGCCGGGGCGCGATGACACCGGCTCAGACCGGACGAGGCTGATCATCGGCGGCGGGGCCGCCGCCGTACTGCTCGCGATCATCGGCGCGACCGGTGGCTGGGTGCTCGCCGGTGACCAGGTGAAGCCGGGCCCGGTGTCGTCCGGCGTGACCGGCTCCCCGACCCCCGCCGTACCGACCTCGCCACCTGCGGATCGGCCGACGCCGACCACCCCGACCACCCCGACCAGGCCGAGCAGCAGCCCCAGCCGCAGCCCGTCGCGGCCGGCCGGACTCACCGTCCCGGACCTGATCGGCGCAAACTTCGAGGAAGCCAGGGAGGAACTGCGGGAACTGGGCCTGGGCTGGCAACTCGTCTTCGGTAGCGGCGACAGTTCCAGCGTGCGCAGTACCGATCCGGCCCCGGGTACGCCGGTGCGGCGCGGTGTCACCGTCAAGATCAACGTAGCCGGGGCGGCCCCGCCGAACGAGGTGCCCGACTTGACCGGTGAGACGTGCGACGAGGCGGGGGACGAGCTCGTCGATGAGGGATTCTCCCCCCGCTATCCCAACGGACGCTCCGGCACGGTCACGTCGCAGCAACCGCCGGGCGGCACGGTCGGCAGGTGGAACGACGTGGTCCAGATCTGGTGCGGCACACCGCCGAGTGCGGACCCGAGCGCACCGGCAGCGTGACGCGCACCCGACACGCTGGTGTCGGCCGATGACCGGCGGAACCGCTAGGTTGATCGTCGAGGGGCCTGGTGCCCGCCCGGTCGGCGGAAAGGACGTGCCGTGAGCGACGACCGCCAGCAGTCGACCGACGGGCAACCGGACGACCGGAGCCGTCCGACACCGCGATCCGGGGACCACCCGGACGAGACCGCGCCGCTGCAGCGCGCTCCCGACGCGACCGCGCCGATGGACCGGGTGGCCGGTGAGTCGGGGACGCCGGCCGACGCGACCGCACCGATCGGCCGTACGCCGGACGAGACCGCGCCGCTGGACCGGGCCGCCGTGGAGCCGGCGGACGCGACCGCGCAGCTGCCACCGAATCGGCATTCCGGATCGGTGGCCTGGTCGGGGCGCGCGGAGGTGCCGTCGGTTCGGCCGGGGGTGGACCGCGAGCTGACCGGCGGTGACTGGTACGCCGACGAGCAGCCGGGCCGCCCGTGGTGGCTGCCGATCCTCTGGGGCGTCCTGCTGCTGCTCCTGCTCGGCCTGATCGGGGGTGGGTTCTGGCTGGCCCGTCAGGGGCTGAACGACGACGGCCCGGCACCGGAGTCGCCCTCACCGACCACCCAGGCCCCGCCGACCACGGCGTCGCCGTCGCCGACCACCGAGTCCCCGTCAGCGGCGCCGACGACGAGCGCCGCGCCGGCCGAGGTGCCGGTACCGCCGCTGGTGGGTCTGCCGGAGGCCGCGGCACGGGCCGCGCTGGACGGGCTCGACCTCGATTATCGGGTGGAGTACCGCCCGTCGGACCAGCCGGAGGGGACCGTCATCGCCACCGATCCGGAGGCCGGTGAGTTGGTGGAGGTGGACGACGAGGTTCAGCTGGTGGTGGCTGCTGCCAGCCCAAGTCCGTCGCCGACCACGGGTGAGCCGACCACCGAGCCGACCGCCTCGGCGAGCCCCACGGAGTGATCGCCCGACTCACCACATCCGGCGTCTGGTGCCGACCAGTCCGAGGCCGGCGAGGGAGATCGCCAGCCCGAACACCCCGGACCAGAACAGCGAGCGGCTGAGTTCCTCCCGGCTGTGATCACCTGTGGCCCTGGCCGGCGCCTCCTGGCCCGACGGGTACGAGGGCCGTCCGGAGTCGCTGTCGGACCCCGCCGGATCGTCGATCGTCTGGTCGAAGAAGCCGTCACGGGCGAAGGCGTCCCAGACGTCGTCGGCGGTGACGTCCGGCTCGACCGGCTCGCTCTCCAAGACAGTTATCTCCGGGGCCGGCACGGGCTCGGCCAGCCGGGTGGACGACAGTGCCGGATCCCGGCCCAGCACCACCAGGGTGGTGACGGCACCGAGAAGCGCCAGGAGTCCGAACGTGTGGGCGATGCGGGACCGGCGTGGCTCCCGTGCGAACAGATTGACCATGGCCATCCCAGGTTCGGGGTCCGGGAGGCGCGGGGTCGAAACATGCCGGGGTGGGCATACCGATTCTATGTCGGCGGCATGCCCACCGAATCCCTTTCACCTGACGTCGGTGAAGCTCAGTGCACCCGAACCGGCGTCCGGACGGACGGTCGGCGGGCCGAGCGCACGGTGTGCGGACGCGGCTGCGGGGCGGCCTGGACCTGCCGCAGCCCGGCCCGTTGGACGAAGATCGACCGACGGTTGACCGCGTCCCCCGCCGCGTTCAACTCGTAGCCCTCAAGCCAGAGCCAGCCGTCGTAGGTGGGCCGGTCCAGCACCCGGATCACCCGGAACAGGATGGGTTTGAGGAACTGGACACTCGCCGCGCGTGTCACGTGCAGTACGTCACCGGAGCGGGGAAGCACATGGGCTCCTGGAAGGTTCGGCCGGCGGGGAAGGGCCGGCAAGGATGGGGGTTTCTGCTGGCTCCGGCTACGAGGTCGTGTCTCGGGGGGCCGGTGCCCTTGTCCGTCAATAGGGAGCTGCTGGTGGCGAAGCTCCTGCCCGGCGCCCCGCCGCTCCACGGCATTGATCACGCATGGAGACGGATCGGAGACGGTCAGTAACCCGGGTCATACGGACAGAGTGCATCAGGAGTGTGCCTCATGCAAGTTGCACGTCGACTTTTGCCGATACGTGAGCGGCTTGCGAAACGGCGCTTGAACGCGCCGCCACCCGGGCGGCACACTGGGGGCCGGTTTCGCCCGCCGCGGCCGGCCGACGACCGGGACACCCCACGCCGCGAACGCTTGCCCGGAGGATCGCGCCGTGGGCGGGCGGTCAGCGGGGCGCGTCGAAGCGGAGAGGTGACACGGTGAGCGAGCGGCGCAGCCCGACCATCCGGCGGCGCCGGCTCGGCGCAGAACTGCGCCGCCAGCGCGAGGCCGCCAGGATCACCATCGAGGCCGTGGCCGAGCAGTTGGAATGCTCGGCTTCCAAGATCTCGCGTATCGAGACGGGGCACACCACCGCGACTCCCCGGGACGTGCGGGACATGCTCCGGATCTACGGCGTGGTCGGTGCCGAGAGCGACGAACTGGTGCAGATCGCCCGCGAGGCGCGGCAGAAGGGCTGGTGGCACCCCTACAGCACGGTGCTGGTCGGGGCGTACGTGGGCCTGGAGGCGGCGGCCAGTTCGATTCGCGCGTACGAGCAGCAGGTGGTGCCGGGACTGCTGGAGACCGAGGACTACGCCAGCGCGATGATCCGCGCGGCCCGCCCCGATTTCAGCCCGGAGCAGGTACAACAACGGGTGCGTGTCCGACTCGGTCGTCAGTCGTTGTTGACCCAGGATGATCCGGTCGATCTGTGGGTGGTGCTCGATGAAGCGGTGTTGAGCCGTCCGGTGGGCGGGGATGCGGTCATGCGTGACCAGCTCAGCCGGTTGGTGGAGGTGGCACAGCTGCCGAACGTGACGCTTCAGGTCCTGCCGTTCGAGGTGGGAGCGCACGCCGGCATGGACGGCACCTTCACGATCCTCAGCTTCCCCGAACCCGGTGATCCGGATGTCGTGTACGCGGAGAACGCCACGGGTGGGCTCTTCCTGGAGAAGAGCGACGAGCTACAGAAGTACAGCTTCATCTTCGATCACATTCGAGCAGCGGCCAAGCGTCCGGAGGAGTCCGTCGAGTACATCGTGAGACTGGCAGAGGAGCCGTTGTGGAAGTGGCGACGCAAGGATTCTCCGTGAACCTGACGCAGGCGACATGGTTCAAGAGCTCGAAGAGCGGGCCGAACTGTGACAACTGCGTTGAGGTGGCGTACGTGACCGGGGCGGTCGGCGTCCGGGACTCGAAGGACAAGGCCGGACCGGCCCTGGTCTTCGCGCCCGGTGACTGGCACGCTTTCGTCGCCAGCACCAGGGACGGCGCGTTCCCCCGGGCCTGACGCCCGGGGACGGTGACGACGGATCCCCGCTCGGCCATCGGCCGAGCGGGGATCCGCTGTTTGTGACCCGCCCGCAGTTGTCGGGCGTCGGCGGTGCGGCCCGTAGACGGCGTGCTCCGCCGGCTGCCGTCGCCACATCCTGCCCGTGTCGTTGTACCTCTCGGTACGCGCTGGTCGACATCCCCCCGGCAGGGCGGGTAACCGAGCGAGGCAGGCGAGACGGATGACGAGTATCGGGTCGGAGAACCTCACCAACGGACCGGGAAAGCCGGAACGGTTCGGCGGCAAGTATCGCGGGGCCCGGCGGGACACCGTGCTGACCGAGGTGGTGTCGGCGGAGACCGAGCACGCGGGCCGGGAGCACCCGACGGTGACGGAATCGTCGTCGCCGCTCACCCTGCCGTCGCTGGATCCGAATCCGCTGACCGAGCCGTCCTTTCCGGCCGGCGGCTGGTCGACGGTCGACGACGGGTCGCTCGTGGACCATCCACTGCTGCGCGGCCTGTTGATGGAGCTGCCGCCGAAGGGCAGCGTGCCGCCACCCGGCTGGCTCGACCGCTGGTTCGAGGCGACCAGGGCGATCCTGGAACTGCTATACGTGCAGGGCGCCGGCGGTCGGGCGCGGTGACGACACCCGCTCGGGCATGGCCTGCTCGGCGAACCGGTTGTGCCGCAACGCGTGGCGTATGCCGATCGCAGCGACGGCAAGCGTCGCGATGGTGATCGCCGGCCCCGTTGCCGAGGGCCCGAGAAACTGGCCGGCACCGCTCGCCACGATGACGGCCGGCAGCAGTCCCAGACCGGTCACCTGTAACGGCAGTCCGATCAACGGGTGGGCGGCGGCGGCCCGCAGTCCGTGCGGGGCCGGTGTCCCGACGGCACCGGCCAGCGCGCCGGCCCCGGCCCACAACCGGCGCAACCGGCGCACCGTGCAGCCGGCCACCAGCAGGGCGGGCAGGGCGGCGAGGGTCAGCCCCTCGGCGGCTCGATCCGCCAGAGTCGGTCCGACGGAGACCAGCCCGGCGATCGGCAGAGCCATCGTCAGAGCGAGCCCGGTCAGCGTCAGCGCGAGCAGCCGGCCAGATTGACGGCGCAGCTCGCGCGCGTGGCTCAGGCGGGGTAGCCCGTCCGCGAGGTATCCGGCGGTCCACCAGACGGCGGCGACCGGGAGCAGGAGGGCGAGATGACTCTGCATGTCCAGCAGCCTTGCCCGATTTCCGGCCCGCCGAATCCGGGTCCGTCCCCCGTTCCTCCCGTACCCGTCCCCCGTAGGGGAACCATCTCGCCAGTGTTATGAGGGATTCGACATGTTTAACTGTCCGCACACATCCAACTACCCTCACCGTCGTCGGCGTTCATCGATCTATCTGCCACGAGCAGGTGGACGGCCGATGCCGACCCGAGGGAGGTAGGAAGATGGCTCTTCCACAGAGATCCGTGCTCGTCGGTCTAGCCGCACTGGCCATGGTGGCGGCGGCCACGCCGGCCATGGCGGCCGAGCCGGTCGGCACCGTCCGAAGCGCCGGCGGCGCAACCGCCGTCAAGGACAGCTACATCGTCGTGTTCAAGGACAGCGAAGTCAGCCGTACGGCCGTCGGCTCCTCCGTGGACCGGCTGCTGCGCCGGCACGGCGGTGCCACGGCCCGGACCTACAGCGCGGCCGTCCGTGGCGCCGAGGTGCGCGTCAGTGCGCGGGCCGCGGCGCGGATCGCGGCGGACCCGGCCGTCGCGTACGTCGAGCAGAACCACGTCGTGTCCCTCGCGGGCACCCAGACGAACCCCCCGTCCTGGGGCCTGGACCGGATCGACCAGCGGAACCTGCCGCTGAACAGCTCGTACACCTATCCCAACACGGCCACGAACGTGACCTCGTACGTCATCGACACCGGCATCCGGACCACCCACTCGGACTTCGGCGGTCGGGCGATCTGGGGCACCAACACGGTGGACAGCAACAACACCGACTGCAACGGCCACGGCAGCCACGTGGCCGGCACGGTCGGTGGCTCGTCGTACGGCGTGGCCAAGGCGACCCGCCTGGTGGCGGTCAAGGTGCTGAACTGCTCCGGCAGCGGCACCAACGCCGGTGTCATCGCCGGCATCGACTGGGTCACCGCCAACGCGGTGAAGCCGGCCGTGGCCAACATGAGCCTCGGTGGCGGGGCCAACACCGCGGTCGACAACGCGGTCACCAACTCCATCAACTCCGGCGTCACGTACGCCGTGGCCGCCGGTAACGGCAACGCCCTCGGTCAGCGGCAGAACGCCTGCAACTACTCGCCGGCCCGAGCCGCGGCGGCGATCACCGTCGGCGCCACCCAGAGCAACGACGCCGCCGCCAGCTTCTCCAACTACGGCACCTGTGTGGACATCCTCGCCCCCGGCGTCAGCATCACCTCCGCCTGGCACACCAGCGACAGCGCGACGAACACCATCAGCGGCACCTCGATGGCCTCGCCGCACGTCGCCGGTGCCGCGGCACTGGTGCTCTCGGCCAACGCGTCGTGGACGCCGCAGCAGGTCCGGGACTACCTGGTCAGCAACTCCACCCCGAACGTGATCTCGAATGTCGGCACGGGAACCCCGAACCAGCTGCTCTACGTGGTGAACAGCAGCACCCCACCGCCGACCAACGACTTCTCGGTCTCGGTTTCGCCGACCTCCGGCTCGGTCACGGCGGGCAGCTCGGCGACCGCCACCGTGTCCACCGCGACCACCAACGGCTCCGCCCAGTCGGTCAGCCTTTCGGCCAGCGGCCTGCCGTCCGGGGCGACCGCCTCGTTCAGCCCGGCCGCCGTCACCTCGGGCGGCTCGTCCACGCTGACCATCAGCACCTCGGCCAGCACGCCGGCCGGCACGTACACCGTGACCGTCACCGGCACCGCAGCCTCCGGCACCAGGAGCGCGACGTACTCGCTGACGGTGACCGGTGGCAGCGGCGGTGGCTGCTCCGGGACCAACGGCACGGACGTGTCGATCCCGGACTCGGGCTCGGCGGTGACCAGCTCGATCACGATCTCCGGCTGCAACCGGAACGCCGCGTCGAGCTCGACCGTCGCGGTGAACATCGTGCACACCTACCGTGGTGACCTGGTCATCGACCTGCTCGCTCCGGACGGTTCGTCCTACCGGCTGAAGAACAGCAGCATCTTCGACGGCACGGACAACGTGAACACCACCTACACGGTGAACCTGTCCAGCGAGGCGGCGAACGGCACCTGGCGTCTCCAGGTCCGTGACGTCTACGGCGGTGACACCGGCTACATCAACACCTGGACGCTGACTCTCTGACAGTCCGCTACGGCAACGGGCCCCGGCGCTACGCCGGGGCCCGTCTGCTGTGCCCGTTCAGACCGCGAACGTGGTCGGCCGTTCGGTGGCCGGCGCGGGCGGGCGGGCGTTCCACAGCCCGGTCTTCTGCGCGAACAGGCGACCCAGGTACGCGGGGTTGAGGATCACGTAGCGCCGCCACAGGCGCTTGGGTTCCAGGCCGAGACGCCAGAACCACTCCAACCCGGCGCGCTGCATCCACGGTGGCGGCTGGCGCAACAACCCGGCGTGGTAGTCGAAGGCCGCGCCGACCGCCATCAGCGGCATGTCCAGCAGCGGGCGCATCGCGTACGCGAAAATCTCCTGGCGGGGGCAGCCGAGCCCGACCAGTACCAACCGGGCACCGCTGGCCTTGATCCGGTCGGCGATCTCGACGTCCTCGCCGGGCTGCACGCCGCGGAACTTGGACGCTTCCACCCCGGCGATCTTCAGTGCCGGGAACATCCGCTCCAGCGCCGGGATCAGCCGGTTGAGGGTCTCCTCGGTCGAGCCGTACAGGTAGACCGGCAGCCCTTCGTCGGCGAAGCGGGACAGCACGTGCAAGGTCAGCGTCGGCCCGTAGACCCGATCGGCGAGCCCGGCACGGTGCAGCAGGTTCAGTGCCCAGCGCACCGGCTGACCGTCCGGGGTCACCACGTCGAAGGAGTTGAGCCGGGCGTTGTGCGCCCGGTCCAGCACGCCGGTCATCACGCCATGCACGGCCAGCGCGGTCAGCGCCAACGGCCGGCGTTCCTGCGCGGCGGCCACCACCTGTTCGGTGGCCTCGGCGTAGTCGGTCGCATCGACCAGGACACCGAGCACGTTCTTCTTGGTCATGCTCCCGGCACCCACTTGTCCACGTTGGCCTCGTAGATCTCTCGCATGATCATTGGTACGTCGTACACCTGCTTCCAGCCCGGGTAGTCGGCCTGGAACGCCTCGTTGGAGCCGATCCACCACTTGTGGTCGCCGATCCGGTTGGCCTCGACGTACTCGGTGATCATCTCCTGGCCGGTGATCTGCTCGGCCAGCGTGAACGCCTCCCGGTTGGAGGTGTTCGAGTGTCGGCCGCCGCCGAGGTTGTAGACGGCGGCCGAGCGGGGGTTGCGGAAGAACGCCTCGAACGCGGAGACCACGTCCGAGCTGTGGATGGCGTCGCGGACCTGCTTGCCCTGGTAGCCGAAGATCTTGTAGGTGCGGCGCTCCATGTTGGCCCGCATCACGTAACCGAGGAAACCGTGCAACTCGGTCGCCGAGTGCGCCGGTCCGGTGAGCGTTCCGCCCCGGAAGCAGGCCGTCTTCATGCCGAAGTAGCGGCCGTACTCCTGCACCATGACGTCCGCCGCGACCTTGGAGGCGCCGAAGATCGAGTGCAGGCAGGCGTCGATCGACATGTCCTCCCGGATGCCCTGCTCGTACGGGTGGCCCGGCTCGATCTCCCAGCGGGTCTCCAGCTCCACCAGGGGCAGGCTGTTCGGCCGGTCGCCGTACACCTTGTTGGTGGAGCAGTGGATGACCGGAGCGTCGATGCAGTGTTCCCGGACGTTCTGCAGGACGTTGAGCGTGCCGGCGGCGTTGACGTCGAAGTCGGTGAACGGGTCACGCACCGCCCAGTCGTGCGAGGGCTGCGCGGCGGTGTGGATCACCACGGCCACGTCCCGACCGTACCGGGAGAACAGGACGCCGAGCGCCGCCCGGTCGCGGATGTCGATGCTGTGGTGGGAGTACGCCGCACCGAGCTCGTCGGTCAACCGGCGGACATTCCAGGCGGTGGACGCCTCCTCGCCGAAGAATTCCTGCCGCATGTCGTTGTCGATGCCGACGACGTCGAGACCGAGGCCGGCGAAATGCCGGACCGCCTCGGAGCCGATCAGCCCGCCCGACCCGGTCACGAATGCGACAGTCACACGCCACTCCTGGTGCGTCGGAGGCAGAAACCATGGGAGCATAGCGTGACATCCGGCACGCCCCGGACATGGAGCGAGGGCCCCGCGTCTCGCGGAGCCCTCGGCTGTGGTGGGGAAGGGGGGAGTTGAACCCCCACGTCCTTTCGGACACACGGACCTGAACCGTGCGCGTCTGCCATTCCGCCACTTCCCCGTGGCTCAGACCTCGGGCGAGCGTGGTCTGAGCCGGACGCCGCCGGTGACCGGCGGGCCTCGGTCATCCTACGTGACCTTGGTCTGCTGCCGCGAATGGCTTTCGCTGCTCGCAGCGGTTACCGTTCGTGGCGGACGAAAGAGTAGCACGACGATCAGAAGCCGTCCGAACGGGCCGTGGCCTGCCAGCCGAGCGGCGTGTGAGCTGCGTGCGCTCTGGACGGATACCATCATGTCCTCGGGACCCGAGGAGGAGCCGGTGAGCGTGCTGCAACGCTTCGAGAAGCGTCTGGAAGGCCTGGTCGAAGGGGCCTTCGCCAAGGTCTTCAAAGGGGTGGTCCACCCCGTGGAGATCCTCAACGCCATGCAGCGGGAGGCCGAGGCACACAAGGCCATCCTCGCTGGTGGGCGCACGTTGGTGCCCAACCGCTACGTGATCGATCTCTCCCCGTACGACCACAGTCGGCTGGCGCCGTACGCCGCCGCGCTGGCCCAGGAACTGGCCCAGTCGCAGGCGGAGTTCATCGGCGAGCAGGCCTGGACGGTCTACGGAGACGTGATCGTCGAGATCGAGCGCGGTGAAGGACTCGACACCGGCATGTTCCGGGTCACCGCGGAGGTCTACACCGGTGGCGAGGTAGCCCCGGTCTCGGCGCCCGGCTATGACGCCGGTCCGCCCGGATACGACGCCGGCCCGCCCGGCTACCCGTCCTACGACCAGGGTGGTGGCTACGGCCCACCGCCGGGTCACGGCGGTGGGCGCAACATCCGGCTGGTCTCCGGCGACGGCCGCACCTACCCGCTACAGATGGGCTCGACCGTGATCGGTCGTGGCGACCAGGCCAACCTGCGCCTGCCGGACGTCGGCATCTCCCGGCGACACGCCCGGCTGGACTTCGACGGTGGGCAGGTCGTGCTGACCGATCTCGGCTCGACCAACGGCACCATGGTCAACGGCCAGCGGGTCTCCGCCGTGGCGTTGAACCCCGGTGACATGATCCAGCTCGGTACGACCACTCTGACCTTCCGCGTGGACGGCTGATCCGCCTTGCCGGAACTCGTTATCACCGTTGCCCGGTTCGGATTCCTCGTGCTGCTGTGGATCTTCGTGTTCACGGTGGTCGGCGTCATCCGGCGGGACCTCTTCGCGGGGGCCCGCTCGGGTCGACTGGTGGCCGCGCCCCGGGCGGTGGGCGCGTCGACAGGCCAGGCGACGGCGAAGCCGGCGAAGGCGAAGCGGGGGCGGGCGGCGCACCAGTTGGTGGTGACCGCCGGCCAGTTGGCCGGCACCCGGATCACGCTGGGTGAGGCGCAGATAACTATCGGTCGCGCCGAGGACTCCACCCTCGTCATCACCGACGACTACGCGTCCGCCCGACACGCCCGGCTCGTGCCGCGTGATGGGCAGTGGTTCGTCGAGGACCTGGGTTCGACTAACGGGACGTACCTCGATCGCGCTAAGGTCACCGGACCGACCCCCGTTCCCCTCGGCGTGCCGATTCGAATCGGCCGCACCTCTCTCGAATTACGGCCATGACTCTGACCCTGCGCTATGCGGCCCACAGCGACCGCGGTCTGATCCGAGACGGTAACCAGGACTCCGTCTACGCCGGGCCGCGGCTACTCGCCGTTGCCGACGGCATGGGCGGTATGGCCGCCGGTGACGTCGCCAGCAACATTGTCATCGGTGCCATGGCGCCACTGGACGAGGACGTCCCGGGCAACGCCCTGGTCGACGCGCTCCGCTCCGCCGTGGGCACCGCCAACCAGCAACTCCGCGAGACGGTGGAGGCCAACCCCCAGTTGGAGGGGATGGGCACCACGCTCACCGCGACCCTGTTCTCCGGCAGCAAGCTGGGCATGGTCCACATCGGCGACTCGCGGGCCTACCTGCTGCGCGACGGAGAGTTCGCGCAGATCACCAAGGACGACACCTACGTCCAGATGCTCGTCGACGAGGGTCGGATCAGCCCGGAGGAGGCGAGCAGTCATCCCCAGCGCTCGTTGCTCACCCGGGCCCTGGACGGCCGCGACATCGACCCGGAGTACTCGGTCCGGCAGGTGCTGCCCGGTGACCGGTATCTGATCTGCTCCGACGGGCTCTCCGGCGTGGTCAGTGCGGAGACCATCGCGGAGACGATGCGGGAGTACGCCGACCCGCAGCAGTGTGTCGAGCGGCTCGTCCAGCTCGCCCTGCGCGGTGGCGGTCCGGACAACATCACCGTGATCATCGCCGACGCCACCGACCGGGACATCGTCGAGGCGGCGCCGATCGTCGGCGGGGCGGCGGCCCGCGATCGGGGGATGGCCACCTCGGCGGACGTCTCCACCCCGGCGGCTCGTGCCTCGGCGCTGTCCGCACCCCGATCGGCGACGCCCGACGAGTCCGCCGCGAACGCCGACGACGAGCCCGAGGCGCGCCGTCGTCCACTGCGTACGCTCGCGATGGCGACCGCCCTGTTGGTGATCGTCGGCGGTGGGGTGTTCGCCGGGTGGAGCTACACGCAGCGCCAGTACTACGTGGGCGCGACCGAGGACGGCCAGGTGGCCGTGTTTCGTGGCATCCAGGGACAGATCGCCGGGATGGATCTCTCCGACGTGCACTCCGAGAGCAGCGCACAGTTGGACGACCTCACCCTGGCCGCCCAGGAGCAGGTCAAACAGGGCATCCCGGCCAAGAGCGAGCCGGACGCGGAAAGGCGGCTGGCGGAGCTGACGATGGACAGCCCGACCAACGTGAACCTGAAGCCGATCTGTCCGCCGACACCGAGCCCCACGCCCTCGCTGGTGGGATCGCCGTCCCCGACGCCGAGCGCGCCGACGGGGTCGCCGAGCGTTCCGGCCGGCTCGCCGAGCCAGCTGGGTGGCGTCTCGCCGTCACCGAGCGGCGCAGCGACGGGTAGCCCGACCGCCGCCACCGTCGCAGCTCCGGACAGCACCCCCGACGCGCCCCCCGTCGACACCTTCACGCCCACGGTCGATCCGGCGGCCTGCCGGTCGCCCGAGTAGGCACCGGCTCCCACCCGAGGACGATCGTGACCGCAGCGGCCACCCCGGCATCCTCGCCCGCGACCGCGGGCGAGCGACCCGGCGTACGCATGGCCAGGTCGCGGCGCAACGCCGAGTTGTCGTTGCTGCTGCTGGCGATGGCGTTGGTCGCCGCGTACGGGGCGATGGTCGAGGCGAAGGTGCTCGACACGGTCACCCCGGGCTTCTGGGTGCCGGCCGCCACGCTCACCGCGGTGTTCCTCGGCATGCACCTGGTGATCCGGTTCCTCGCGCCCTTCGCCGATCCGGCGCTGCTGCCGGCGGTGGCCCTGCTCAACGGGCTGGGAGTCGGTTTCCTGCGCCGGCTCGACCTCGCCAAGGCGGCCCCCGAGGAGCGGGCGGACCTGGCCATCTTCGCCGGCACCGGCGGTCGCCAGCTCGCCTGGACGCTGATCTCGGTGGTCCTCGCCGCCGGCCTGCTGGCGCTGATGCGCGACCACCGGTCGATCTCCCGGTACGCGTACACCCTGGGGCTGGCGGGCATCGTGCTGGTCATGCTGCCGGCGGTGCTGCCGGCCAGCATCTCCGAGATCAACGGCGCGAAGCTCTGGGTACGCATCGGCAGTTTCTCGATCCAGCCCGGCGAGTTCGCCAAGCTGGCCCTGCTGGTCTTCTTCGCCTACTACCTGGTGCGCAAGCGCGAGGTGCTGTCGTTGGCGAGCCACCGGTTCCTCGGCATCGACTTTCCGCGCGGGCGTGACCTCGGCCCGGTGGTCGTCGTCTGGGTGATCAGCCTGCTGGTCCTCGTGTTCGAGAAGGACCTGGGCACCTCGCTGCTCTATTTCGGCATGTTCGTGGCCACGGTCTACATCGCCACCGAACGGGTCAGCTGGCTGCTCATCGGCCTGGTCCTCTTCTTCGGCGGCGCCTACCTCGCGTACGTGCTCGGCGAGGCGGTGGGCGGTCCGTTCGCCAACTTCTACCTGCGGGCACAGATCTGGCTCGACCCGTTCGCCCAGCCCTACGACGACGGTTACCAGTTGGTGCAGGGACTGCTCGCACTCGGCTCCGGTGGACTGTTCGGCTCCGGGCCGGGTGGCGGTCAGCCGCTGCTGCTGCCGGAGGTGCAGAACGACTTCATCTTCGCCGGCATCGGTGAGGAGATCGGCCTCTTCGGTCTCTCCGCACTACTGGTGATCTACCTGCTCATCATCGAGCGGGGTCTGCGGGCCGCCCTGGCGGTCCGGGACTCGTTCGGCAAGCTGCTCGCCGGCGGCCTGGCCTTCACCCTCGCGCTCCAGGTCTTCGTGATCGTCGGCGGGATCAGCAAGCTGATCCCGCTGACCGGTCAGACCACCCCGTTCCTCTCCGCCGGTGGCTCCTCGCTGATGGCGAACTGGCTGCTCATCGCGGTGCTGCTGCGCGTCTCCGACGCCGGCCGCCGGCCGGTCGACGGTGCCGGTGGGAAGGTGACCCGCCCCTCCGGGCCGCCCGAGCAGCTGCATGGTGCCCCCACGGAGGTGATCAAGCCGTGAACGCACCGCTGCGTCGGGTCGGCGTCGTCGTCATGGTCCTGTTCGGCCTACTCTTCGCCAACCTGAACTGGATTCAGGCCTACAAGGCCGACGAGTACCGCACCAGCGACTACAACGGGCGGGTCCAGGTCGCCAAGTACGACCGCAAGCGCGGCAACATCGAGGCCGGTGGCACCGCGCTGGCGGTCAGCAAGGAGACCGACGGCGAGCTGAAGTACCGGCGCACCTACCCGGGCGGTGCGAAGTACGCCCACGTGCTCGGGTACGAGCCGGTCAATGGTGCCGCCACCGGTCTGGAGCGCGTCGAGAACGACTTCCTCGCCGGCACCAGCGACCAGCTCATCGTCAACCGGCTGCGGGACATGGTCACCGGCGACACCACCGCCGGTGGAAACGTGCTGCTCACCCTCTCGAAGCGGGCCCAGGACACCGCGTACGACGAGCTGCGCAACAACAACAGGGGCGTGACCAAGGGCGCGGCGATCGCCATCGACCCGGCCACCGGAGCGGCGCAGGCGCTGGTCTCCATGCCCAGCTTCGACCCGAACCCGCTCGCCAGCCACGACACCGACGAGGCAGCCTCCGCGTACAACAAGCTCGACAAGGACCAGGGGCGGCCGTTGCGGAACCGGGCGCTCGGCGAGGTGCTGCCCCCTGGCTCCACCTTCAAGATCGTGACGGCCGCGGCCGCACTGGAGAACGGGATCACCAAGGAGACGAACATCCCGGCCGGGTCGAGCTACACCCCGCCCACCTCAAGCGAGCCGATCGGCAACGCCGCACCGTCGATCTGCCCCGAGTCGCAGGTCACTTTGATGAACGCGGTAACCGAATCCTGCAACACCGGCTTCGCCAAGCTCGGCGGCCGACTCGGTCCCGACGTGCTCAAGGAGAAGGCCCGGCAGTTCGGGTTCGAGCAGGAGGACCTGACCGTCGGCCGGCTCGGCGAGGACGGGTTGACTGTGGAGGCCAGCCGGACGGGCAGCATGGAGAACCCGGACGGCAGCCCCGACCCGGCGGCGCTGGCCCAGTCCTCCATCGGGCAGCGAGACGTGCGGATGACCCCGTTGCAGGGCGCCATGATCGCTGCCGCGGTGGCCAACGGCGGCAGCCAGATGCGGCCGTACCTGGTGCGTCAGCTGCTGGCACCGGACCGCACCACCGTCTATGACACCGCCAACCCACGCGAGCTGCGCCGGCCGGTGAGTGGTCAGGTCGCCGCCGACCTGCGGGACATGATGGTCAGCGTGGTGGAGAACGGCACCGGCCGGAACGCCCGGATCAACGGCTACACCGTCGGCGGCAAGACCGGCACCGCCCAGTCCGCGCCGAACCGCCCCGACCACGGATGGTTCATCGGCTTCGCCCTCGACTCCGACGGCAAGCCGGTCTCCGCCGTCTGCGTCGTTCTGGAGGAGGCCGGCAGCGGCGGCAGCGCCGAGGCGGCCCGGATCGCCGGTCAGATCATGCGGGCCGCCATCGCCGAACCCGGAGGGCGCTGAGATGCTCAGTCCGGGTGTCCAGCTCGGCAACCGCTACCGGCTCGACGAGCGGATCGCCAGCGGTGGCATGGGTGACGTCTGGCGCGGTACCGACCAGGTGCTCGGCCGTACGGTGGCGGTCAAGAGCCTGCTCCCGGCGTTGCTCGACGAGCCCGGGTTCGCCGAGCGTTTCCGCGGCGAAGCTCGCACCATGGCCACGATCAACCACCCGGGTGTGGTCGACGTCTACGACTTCGGCAACGACCAGCACATCGCCTTCCTGGTGATGGAGTACGTGGAGGGTGACCCCCTCTCGGCCACGCTGAGCCGGGTCGGCCGGCTGACTCCGGCCCGGACCATGGCGCTTGTCGCCCAGGCGGCGGACGCGCTGCACGCCGCCCACGCAAAGGGCATCGTGCACCGGGACGTGAAGCCCGGCAACCTGCTGGTCCGCCCCAACGGCACGCTGGTGCTCACCGACTTCGGCATCGCCCGGTCGGACCTGGTCGGGCAGCTGACCGCGGCCGGGTCGGTGCTCGGTACCGCGTCCTACATCTCCCCCGAGCAGGCCACCGGCCAGGTCGCCACTCCCGCCTCCGATGTCTACGCGCTCGGCGTGGTCGCCTACCAGTGCCTCGCCGGCCGCCGGCCCTTCGAGGGCGACAATCCCCTCGACATCGCGATGCGGCACGTCCGGGAGACGCCCCGACCGCTGCCGTCCGACATTCCGCCCCAGGTCCGCGCGCTTGTCGAGCGGGCGTTGGCGAAGGACCCCAAGGACCGCTGGCCGAGCGCCGCCGCGCTGGCCGGTGCGGCGCGTCAGTTGAAGACCGCACTGTCTCGACAGGCGCGGGCCGGCGGCCAGGCCGCACCGATCTCTGCCGCGCCCGCCTCGCCGGCACCGGGCCGCGCGCAGGTTCCGCCGCCGCAGCAGCCACCGCGTCCGGTCGCGGCCCCGCACTCCCCGGCCCCCGCCTACCCGCCAGCCATGGGGCACCGACCGCCGCCGAGTCACCAACCGGCTGCCCCACACCACCGTCCCACCTCGGTGGCGCCGGCCGCCGGCGGCTACCCGCGTGGGGCCGCCACGGTCCCACCCGGGTACGCTCCACAGCCCGGTCCGCCACGCCCGGTGCCCCGACGGTCACGATCTGGCATGGTCTTCCTGGCCATCATGTTGGGCGCACTGGTCCTCATCTGCTCCGGCGTGATTTCCTACCAACTACGGAACAATCTCGGCGCGGGCACGCCGGGTGGTGCTTCCGTGTCAACGGTGACGTCCGACGCGCTGCGGCCTGACGGGCGAGACGATCTGGTCGATACGGCGTACCGTCGACTGGATTGGCCCCGGATGGGCGGCGACGTGACGACGACGAGCGAAGGACGACAGACGCGATGACAGCGCAGGCCCGCCTGCTCGGTGGCAGGTACCAGGTCGGCGAGCTGCTCGGCTACGGCGGCATGGCCGAGGTGCATCGCGGTCGTGACCTGCGGCTCGGCCGGGATGTCGCAATCAAGATGCTCCGCGCCGACCTGGCCCGGGACGCCACCTTCCAGATGCGGTTCCGGCGGGAGGCGCAGAACGCCGCTTCGCTGAACCACCCCGCCATCGTGGCCGTCTACGACACCGGTGAGGAGCAGGCGCCTACCGGCGAGACGCTTCCGTTCATCGTGATGGAGTTCGTGAACGGACGCACGCTGAAGGAGGTGCTCGGCGCTGAGGGCCGGCTGCAACCTCGGCGGGCGCTGGAGATCTCCGCCGACATCTGCGCCGCGTTGGACTTCAGTCACCGGCACGGCATCATCCACCGCGACATCAAGCCGGGCAACGTGATGCTCACCCAGACCGGCCAGGTCAAGGTGATGGACTTCGGCATCGCCCGGGCGTTGGCCAGCGGCGCCACCACGATGACGCAGACCAGTGCGGTCATCGGCACGGCGCAGTATCTCTCCCCGGAACAGGCGCGTGGTGAGGCGGTCGACGCCCGTTCCGACGTGTACGCCGCCGGCTGCGTGCTCTTCGAACTGCTCTGCGGGCATCCGCCGTTCGTCGGCGACAGCCCGGTCAGTGTCGCGTACCAGCACGTGCGGGAGGCTCCGCCGACCCCGAGCGATCTCAACCCGGACGTCAACCCGGCGGTCGACGCGATCGTGCTCAAGGCACTGTCGAAGAACCCGTTGAACCGCTACCAGAGCGCCGGGGAGATGCGGGCGGACATGCTCCGGGCGGCAGCCGGCCGGCCGGTGCTGGCCACCCCGGTGATGCGCGAGGACGAGACCGTGGCCATGGCCGCGGCCGGCCACCCCGACTACCCGTCGGCGGGCGCGACACAGACCCGGCAGATCCCCGCCCGGGTGGGTGATCCGCGTCAACGCAAGGCGTCGTCCTGGCTGATCGCCATGTTCGCCGCGCTCGGCGTGCTCGCGGTGATCGCCCTGATCGCCGCCCTCTGGCTGAACCAGGGCGACGAGAAGCCGCAGGACGTGGCGGTGCCGACGGTCACCGGGCTGAGCCAGGCCGCCGCGTTCGCCCAGATCGAGCGGGACGGCTTCGTGCCGGCGCGCGGCGAGCCGGAGTTCACCTCGGACTGCAAGGAGGGGACGGTCACCAACCAGTCCCCGTCCCCGGGCGAGCGGGCGGAACCGAACAGCACGGTGACCGTACGCATCTGCGGCGGCAAGCCCGAGGTGACCATTCCGCCCGGCCTGGTCGGCAGCACCCGGGAGAGCGCCCAGACGCAGCTCGAGAACCTCAAGCTCGAGGTGAAGGTCGAGGAGGACGACAACGCGGCGTCCAAGGGGCAGGTGTTGAAGGTCGACCCGCCCTCGGGCGAGAAGGTCGCCGAAGGTACCGACGTCACCCTGACCGTCTCGAAGGGCAACGTGGTGACGGTGCCGTCGGTCGTCGGCCTGCCCCAGGCGGAGGCGGAGCGGACCCTGGAACGCGCCGGTTTCGAGCCCGACGTCAATCTCGGTCCGGAGAAGCCCGCGGATGAGGCCGGGCGGGTGGTCGACCAGAGCCCGAAAGCCAACGCCGAGCGCACCAAGGGCAGCACGGTGAAGATCGTCGTGTCGGTGCCGGAGCCGGAGGAGGACCCGGATCCGCCGAGCCAGACCCCGCCGACCACCGGTGCTCCCACCACCACGCCGCCGCCGCCGGACGGTGACGACGATGGCGGGGGTGGCGGGATCCTGCCGTCCTTCGGCCCGTTCCGCCTCTCGCGGGAGTGACGGGGCCGCCAGCCTGCCCTGGCTCTGGACTACCGTCGGTGCGCGTGGACACGTCCACCCGGCGGCGCAGGCACTGACCGCCGACGTGGTGATCGTGCTGGTTCTGGTCGTGACGCTCGGGCTTCGAGGTCGCGGCCAATCCCGGTCCGGAGGTACCCGCCGACCAGAGGGGAAGTGGTCGACCAGGCCGGCGCGACGACCGCGAACCTGACTCTCAGGTGGTGGCGAAGGCGGCGCGGCGACGGGCGTCGACCTCGGCGGCCAGTTCCGGGGCGTGTTCCAGCGCCTGCGGGTGGCCGCAGGCGGCGAGCCAGTTGGCCAGCATCAGGTGACCGCCCTCGGTGAGCACCGACTCGGGATGGAACTGGACGCCCTCGATCGGCAGGGTGCGGTGCCGCATCGCCATCACGATCCCGGAGGCCGTCCAGCCGGTCACCTCCAGCTCCGCCGGCAGGGTTTCGCGCAGCACGGCGAGGGAGTGGTAGCGGGTCGCCGTGAACGGATCGGGCAGGCCGGCGAGGACGCCGCTACCACCGTGCCGGACCTCCGAGGTCTTGCCGTGCAGCAGCTCCGGGGCGCGGGTGACGGTCGCTCCGAACGCCTCGCCGATGGCCTGGTGCCCCAGGCAGACCCCGAAGATCGGCAGTTTGCCGGCGTACTCGCGGATGACGTCGAGGCAGATGCCGGCCCGGTCGGGCGTACCCGGGCCCGGTGAGAGCAGGACGCCGGCCGCGCCGACCCGGCCCACCTCGGCCACCTCGATCTCGTCGTTGCGTCGTACCTCGCACTCGACGCCGAGTTGGCCGAGGTACTGCACCAGGTTGAAGACGAACGAGTCGTAGTTGTCGATCACCAGGACGCGCATCGGGCTCACTCGTCCTCTTCCGGCGGCGGGGTGTTGTTCCGGTCGGTGTCGTACGGCAGATCGTGCTCGTCACCTGGTGGCGCGTCGTCGACCGCGCCGTCGTCTCCGGGTCCGACGTCGCCCTCCGGCGCACTCGGTACGCCGGAGTCGTCCTGGGTGACCTGCACGTCGTCGAAGGGCAGCAGCGGTTCCGCCCAGGGAAACACCACGTACCACAGCAACGCCACCATCGTGGTGGCGAGCAGCAGACTGCCGACGAGCTTGCCGGGCAGCCCGAAGGGCAGCTTGCGCCAGATCCAGGCGTACATGGTCAGGTTCCCAGCTCCGCCGGGCGTCCCTCAGCCTTCGGCTGGGTACGCGTCAACTCGGCGTGAATGATCAGCCGCTCGTAGTTGTCGAACTTCGGATTGCAGGTGGTCAGGGTCAGCATCCGCTTGGTCGGCTTTTGGCCCGGCCGGCCCGGCACCGGAGCCACCACCTCGACCTGCGTCGGCTTGACGATCAGGCTCTCGGTCACCTGGTAGACGTACCACTCCTTGCGGCCCTCGACCAGGATCGGGTCGCCCTCGCGCAGCTCGTCCAGCCGCCAGAAGGTGGCCCGGTTCCGGTGCCCGGCCACGGAGAAGTTGCCCACCTTGCCCGGCATGGCGCTGTCCGGATAGTGCCCCGGCGCGTACCGGATGTCCTGCTGGCCGACCCCTTCGACCACGATCCATTCCTTGTCGAACTTCGGTATGTAGAGGCCCGCGATCGGTGTGCCCTGCACCGCCGGTTTCGGCTTGGTGGACGGGCTGGCCGACGGGGACACCGTAGGGTCCGTCACCGGCTCGGGTGCCCACGCCTCGGCCAACTGCTCGCTCAGCTCGCCCTGGTGGGCGTCGACGATCGCTGACTTGCCCCAGATCTCGTAGCCGGCGAAGAGCAGCACCACCAGGCCGAAGGTGATCAACAACTCGCCGCTGAGCCGCAGACCGGTGCGCACCCGCGACCACAGCGACGGTCGGGTCAGCTCCGAGTAGACGCTCTTGTAGCCCTCGCCCGTCTGGTGGGGGCGAAGTTGCACCACCCGGTCGCCGCGCCTCGGCTTCGAGGCCTCGGCCGGCTGGTCGGCACCATCGGGCGGTTCCTCGCTCTCGGGGGGCCGAGGTACGGCACCCATCAGGGCGGTCGAGTCCAGTACGGGCGGAGTACCCGGCCGGGCCCCGGTGACCGCCGGGATGAGTGCGGTCGCGGCCGGGTCGGCCGATCGGCTCGGCGCGGACGGCTGGCCGGTCGCGGGATTCTGCCCGGGCGCCGTGGGCTGGCCGGGGGTCGCGGGGTGGGCCTGCTGCCCCGAGGTGGAGTTGGTCGAGGCGACCGTACGCTCAGTGGCCGCCGGGCTGCCCGGGCTGGCGGCGGCACCGGGGTGTCCGTTCGTCGCCTGTGTCGCCCTGGTCGGCTCCGTCCCTCGGCCGCCGGCTGCCGAGCCGGCGACGTCGCCGACCTTCGGCATCAGCGCGGTCGGTCCCTCACCGGACCAGTCACCCTGGCCGGATGCGTGATCCGGCGACTGTCGTGCCGGCTCGACACCGGCCGTGCGCCGAGCCTCAGCCGACCAGGACGGTGTGGCCGGCGGCTGAGCTGGCACCGCCGGGTACGTCGGACCGTTGCCGCCGGGCCGGTCCTGGCCTGCCGGCTCGGGGCGTGCCACATGCGGTGCGGACCTGTCCTGGCCAGCCTGCGCCGGCCGCGTTGCCAAGCCGTTCGGACCCGGCCGTCCGGGGTGCGGCGGCTCCGCCGCCCCGCTCGCCGGTCCGAAGTACGGCGCGCGCGGTGCCGGCGCTGCGGCGGCAGGCTGCCCGACACCGGGAGGTGGCGCGTGCGGTGCCGGGGCTGCCGGGCCGGTTCCGGAGCGCGGCGCGTGATCGCCGTTGGGTGCACCGAGCTGCGGTGCCGGCGTCGGCTGCGAAGGCTGGGGCGACTGACCGGACGGTGGCGTGGCCGGTCGCACGGCGGCGGGTTGCGTGGCTCCGGCGGGCTGTCTCGGCTGCTCACCGTTGGGCCAGGTCGGGCCGCCGCGGGACGGTGCCGTTCCGGTGCCGTTCCGGTTCGGGCCGGGCGCTTGTTCTTGGGCTTGGGCTTGGGCTTGGGCGCCGGGCCAGGGCGGTGGAGTTCCGGCGTCCGCGCCGGCCGGGCGGGTGCTGGTCGGCTGTTCCGGGTCGCCCACGCTCCGAGCCGGCTGGAAGGCTCCGCGCCACGGCGTGGGCCCGACCGGAATGTCCGGCTGACCTGATGGCAGGGGTACGCCATGCCACTTGTCGTCGGATGCCGCGTCCGGTTGCCGGCCGGCGGCGTCCCGAACCGGACCGGGCGCGGCGTCCCACTGCGTCGCCGTACCGTCGGGATTCACCGCACGCTGCCTGCCCGGTGCCGGGTCCCACTGGTTGGCGCTGCGCCCGGTGGTCGCCGCAGCGTCCCACTGGTTCGCCCGGCGGTCCGTGGCCGGGGCGGTGTCCCAACGTCCGGGCGCGGTCGGTTGCTCCTGGCCCGGGCTCGCCCCCCGACGGTCGGCGGTCGGCGCGCTGGCCCGCTCCGGCACCGCAGGCGCGCTCCAGCCGGTCGGGGCGCCGGGCGTGGTCGTGCTTCGGGCAGGCGGGTCCGTTGGTGCTGGCGCGTCCCACCGGCCGCCGGCCGGCGAGGGGTTCTCGGCGTCACCGTCGAAGCGGCCGGAGTTGGTCGGCCGCTGGCCGTCCGGCGGTCGGCCCCCGGCCGAAGCCTGATCGGTCGGCCGCGGAGCTGCGGTCGGCGGCGGATCGTGCGGTGCCTGGGACGGCCCGGACCGGGTGGGCAGCACCGGGTCGGGCCAGCCCCCCGTCGCACGGACGTCGGTGGACCCGCCCCGCTCGACCTTGGGGATGAAGGCGGTGGGCTCGTCGGCCTGGTCGCGGTGCCGACCGTCGGACTGCGGGCTCACCGCGCGCTCACTGCGGCACCGCCGGCACCGTCGCCGATCGCAGGGTGGTGGAGTCCTCGAAGGCGGGCACCGTGACCGTGCCAGGGGTCTCTGAGTAGCCGAGTTGGTAGTTGTCGACCGCGTCCCTGAACCACCGGACTCCCTCGGAAACGGCGAGGGCCTGCCGGAGTGCGGCGGGATCGCCAATTGCTACGATCTTGAAAGGTGGGGAGTACACCCGGCCGTGCAACAGCAGGGTGTTACCCACGCAGCGTACCGCGCTGGTCGCCAGCACGCGCACGTTCATGATTGACATCGCCTCGGCGCCGCCGGCCCAGAGCGCGTTGACCACCGCCTGCACGTCGCCCTGATGGACAACCAGGTCGTCATTGGTGGCCCCTTCGGGCAGGTTGCTCAGCTGCGGTGCGTCATTGAGCTCGACGGACAGGCCGGTACCGGTGAGGGCGGTGAAACCGGCGGCGGCCCTACTGGCGTTGGCCCGCTGCTGTTGTTCGCTGATCGGGCCGTCGGAGTTGGCGAGGACGGCCGTCCGGTTCTCCAACTCCCCGCGCAGCGTGGCGGCCCGCTTCTCGTTCGCCGCCACCTGCGCACGGCGGTCCTCGATCAGCTCGGTCAGCTGGGGGCGGCGGTCCTCGCGCAGGGCGGTGCCGCCCGCGGTCGTGGCCGTCGTGGTGAAGAGCAGACCGGCCGCCAGGGCGATCAGCGGTACACCTATCGACCAGAACGGCCGGCGTTGACGTGGCCGCCGAGGCAGCAACCCGGCGACGAGTCGACGCAGCGCCTTCTGCCACGACGCTGCGCCGGACGTGTACTCCACGGGCCAGTCCCCCTCGTCATCGCGCTCCGACGCCACCCGGGTGCGGGCGGGGCGCCAGCCGTGCTACCCGGTTTCCGGTGCTGCCCGGTACCGGTCTTACCTCATTCGTGGATCGGACGGGTCTTCCGGACTACGCTAGCTCTCGAACATTATTGGCCATGGACCGTCGCCCTCGCGCCCGGTTGTCAGGCCGGACGAGGTCGTAACCCCTCTGGAGAGCGCCGTGCCCAAGTCTCAGGTCCGCAAGAAGAAGGTGTACACCCCGCCTACGGACGTCCGCCCGACGGCGACGACCGCGGCCACCAACAAGCCCAGCCCGGTCTGGCTGCCGGTTCTGGCGGTGTCGCTGATCGTCTTCGGCATCGGCTGGCTGGTGGTCTACTACCTCTCCGAGCAGGAGTACCCGGTGATGGAGCTGGGGTACTGGAACCTGGCGGTCGGGTTCGGCGCGATGGTCGCCTCCCTGATCGTGCTTTCCCGCTGGCGCTGACCCGCAGCTCAGGCCCCTGACTGTCCGGTGCCACCGGCGGCCCGCCCGAGCGGCGGTGCCGTCGGCCTCCTAAGGTGTGCGCAGGGCAGCGTGGCCCCGGGTGCGAGATGACTCACGTTACTGTTGGGTAACCTTGCGCGTAGGCTGCACTGCATGACCGAGCGGAGCAAGGTCATCGACCGATCAGGTTGAGGTGCGGCGGCGTGGGTCGACGATCGCACCGACGCCCCGGTCGCCGAGCCGCTCGACAGGCAGCAGACCGGGAGGCCAACTCGATGGGCAGCGTCCAGATCGTCACCACGATCCTCGCGGCCGCCATCACCGCCGTTGCGGTGTGGCTTGCGGTACGCGCGGTCTCGAAGATGGTGGCCGTCATCCGGCTGGGTCAGCCCGATCCGACCCGCTCCGGCGACCCGGTCAGCCGCACCAGGACCATGCTGGCGGAGACCGCCGGGCACACCCGGATGCTCCGCTGGAGCGTGGTGGGCGCGGCGCACTGGTTCGTGATGGTCGGCTTCATCGTGCTGTCGCTGCTGGTGCTTGAGGCGTACTTCGAGGTGGTGTCGCCGACCGGCGGCCTGCCGCTGATCGGTGGCTGGACCCTCTACGGGCTGGTCACCGAGTGGCTCGGCATTCTTAGCGTTGTCGGCATCGCTGTCCTGATCGGGATCCGGCTGGCGAACCGGCCGAATCAGGCGGGACGGCGGTCCCGGTTCATCGGCTCCACCATGTGGCAGGGCTATTTCGTCGAGGCGGTCATCTTCGCCGTACTGGTGATGGGTTTCCTGATCCGGGGCTTCAAGGTGGCCACCGATCACTTCGAGTACCCCACCTGGGCCACCCCGCTCAGTCACGCGGTCGGTGCCCTGCTGCCGGCCTGGGACTCCGGCGTCAGCGTCGCCGCGCTCGTCAAGATCTCGATCTCGATGGCCTGGGTCATCGTGATCTCGTTGAACGTGACGATGGGTGTCGCCTGGCACCGCTTCCTCGCCTTCCCCAACATCTTCTTCAAGCGCAAGCCGGGCGCGGCCGGCTCCGGCCTCGGCGCGCTGCGGCCGATGATGAGCGACGGTAAGCCGCTCGACTTCGAGGAGGCCGACCCGGAGAAGGACCAGTTCGGCGTCGCCCAGGTCGAGCAGTTCACCTGGAAGGGCCTGCTGGACTTCAGCACCTGCACCGAGTGTGGCCGCTGCCAGTCGCAGTGCCCGGCCTGGAACACCGGAAAGCCGCTTTCGCCGAAGCTGCTGATGCTCAGCCTGCGCGACCACGCGTACGCCAAGGCGCCCTACCTGCTGGCCGGTGGCGGCAAGGATCTGACCGGCGAGGAGAAGGCCACCGCGGCCCAGCTCGCCCACCTCGACGTGCTGACGCTCGCCGAGGCGGAGAAGCCGCTGATCGGCGACGCCGAGTCCGGCGGTGTGATCGACCCCGACGTGCTCTGGTCCTGCACCACCTGCGGCGCCTGCGTGGAGCAGTGCCCGGTGGACATCGAGCACGTCGACCACATCGTCGACATGCGTCGCTACCAGGTGCTCATCGAGTCCAGCTTCCCCTCGGAGGCCGGCGTGATGCTGCGCAACCTGGAGAACAAGGGCAACCCGTGGGGGGCGCCGCAGAACACCCGGGAGGACTGGACCAAGGGGCTCGACTTCGAGGTGCCGCGTGTCGGTGAGGTCGAGGACTTCGAGTACCTCTTCTGGGTGGGCTGCGCCGGTGCGTTCGAGGACCGGGCGAAGAGGACCACCCGGGCCGTCGCGACCCTGCTCAACGAGGCAGGGGTCTCCTTCGCCATTCTCGGCGAGGGGGAGACCTGCACGGGCGACCCGGCCCGGCGGATCGGCAACGAGTTCGTCTTCCAGATGCTCGCGCAACAGAATGTCGAAACCCTGAACGAAGCGTTCGAGGGCCGGGAAAAGGCCAAGCGCAAGATCGTCGCAACCTGCCCGCACTGTTTCAACACCCTTGGCAACGAGTACGGCCAACTGGGCGGCGAGTTCGAGGTGGTGCACCACACCCAGTTGCTGGCCCACCTGGTCGCCACCGGCAGGCTCACCCCGGTGCAGCCGGTCGCCGGTGGGGTCACCTACCACGACCCGTGTTACCTGGGGCGGCACAACCGGGTCTTCACCCCGCCACGCGAGGTGCTCGGCAGCGCGATCGAGGGTGAGCTGACCGAGATGCCGCGTAACAGCGAGCGCTCCTTCTGCTGTGGTGCCGGTGGCGCCCGGATGTGGATGGAGGAGCGCATCGGCAAGCGGATCAACGTGGACCGGGTCGAGGAGGCCATGTCCACCGGAGCGAGGACGGTCGCCGTCGGCTGTCCGTTCTGCTCGACCATGCTCAGCGACGGGGTCAACGGCAAGGGTGCCGGCGAGCAGGTCGAGGTGGTCGACGTGGCCAGCGTCCTGCTTCGGTCCGTCAAGCCCGAGCGGGTCGGTGGCACCGGAGAGAGCGCGCCGGTGGCCGGCTGACCGCCGGCCACCCAGCGGGGCGGGCGATACCCTGACAGGGTGCCGCCCGCCCGGTTTCTAATTGACGTGGGTAACTGTTACGAATTGGCCAACACCCTTTGTATGCGTACCGTCGCGCAAAGGTGAATGAGCCGTCGGTCGCCTTGATTCCCCACCTACCGTTCCCTAATGTTGGGCACCGACCGCCATGGGTCGTCTGTCCCCGCCCCTTACCGCTCGCGGGACGCCCGGTGGTCGGTTTCAAAAAAGGAGACGCTGCCGGTGGCAACCATGCCCTCTCATCGTCGTGCGCCAGGGCGATCTCGTCCGGGTGGCCTGCGTAGGGCCGCCCGTGGGCTCGTCGTCCTCGTCGCCGCCGCCGCGGTCGGTGCCGGCCTGCTCGCCGCCCCCGCGTACGCCGAACCCTCGGTCGACGAGATCGAGGCCCAGATCGACAAGCAGTGGCAGAAGCTGGAGCCCACCATCGAGCAGTACAACAAGGTGCGCTCCCAGCTGCGGGTCAACAAGCAGAAGTCGAAGAGCCTGGAGAAGAAGATCCAGCCGCTGGCCCTGGAGACCGAGCTGGCGATGAACCGGGTTGCCGATCTCGCCTCCCGCTACTACATCACCGGCCCGTCCAAGGAGATCGGTGCTGTGCTGCTCAACACCAAGCCGAACGAGCTCGGCGAGCAGATGGCCCTCCTTGATCGGTTGGCGTCACAGGAGCGCCACGAGCTCGAAGGCGTCATGAAGATCCGCAAGAAGTACGACGACCAGAAGGCCAAGCTCGACGCTCTGATCGCCGATCAGGAGGCGAAGCAGAAGCAGCTGGCGGCGAAGAAGAAGCAGATCGACGCCGAGATCAAGCGACTGGAGAAGTCGCTGCCGGTGACCACGGTGAAGACCACCAACTGCCCGACCATCAACGGTGTGGTCAGCGACGCCGCCCGCACGGCCATCCGTACCGCCTGCGCCCAGGTCGGCAAGCCGTACGTGTGGGGTGCCACCGGCCCGAACTCGTTCGACTGCTCCGGTCTGACCCAGTACGCGTACAAGGCCGCCGGCATCTACCTCACCCACTACACGGGTGCCCAGTGGAACGAGGGCAAGGCCGTATCCCGTTCGGACGCCCGTCCCGGCGATCTCGTCTTCTTCCGCAGCGATGTCAGCCACGTGGGGCTGTACCTGGGCAACAACCAGATGGTCCACTCGCCACGGGCCGGCAAGCCGGTGAACGTCTCGCCCATCACGACCATGCCGGTCGCCGGTTTCCGCCGACCCGGCTGAGCCGCCACCAGCGTCGGCTGAGCGGTCGCGCAGGATCGCCCGAGGGCTCCCGGTCAAGTCGACGGGGGCCCTCGTCGTTGTCGGATGTCAGCACCCACAGTGACGGCGCGGTTGTGTTGCGTATCGACGCCGATCGTCCCTACGCTGGGCAATCGTCGGCCGCTGGCAGATCCGCCCACCCCGGGCGGTAACGGTCCGACACCGCCGAATCGCTCGTGAGCGAGCCGGGGAACCAGGTACCCGGGTGAATCCGTGCCCGTCACGGTAGGGCGCCCCTTCCCGCCCGAACCCGTCAGCCAGGCCCTGTGCGCCGAAGTCCTCGGTCGAGCCGAGGCGGAGTCCAGGCGGCGGTCCGGCAATCCCTAACGTGGCCGGCCTTCGCCCGGGCCGACGTAGGCCGGCCAGGGACTTCGGCACCGGGCCTGACCCGGTAGGCGGTATGGGAAGAAGGAGTGCTGAGCCAGGTGGCAGACCAGGCCCCGCGGCCGCCGTCAACGCGTCCGGAACTGTCCGGCCGGCCGACGGCTGCGCCGCGTTTTCGCTGGTATCGCTGCATCCCCGCCGCCCTGGCCGCGACCGCCGTGATGTTGACCGGCGGCGCGGCGGCCGCCTGGGCCGATCCCACGGTCGCCGACATCGAGCGCCGCATCGACGAGGACTGGAACCGGCTCGAACCCGTCATCGAGCAGCACAACGCCACGCGGCAGGACCTGGCCGGCAAGCGACGGGAGGCGGACGCCCTGGCCGCCCGGATCGCGCCGCTGCAACGCCAGGTGGACGAGGCCATGGATCGGGTTGGCAAGCTCGCCGCCCGTGCGTACAAGGGCGGACAGGTGCGGGCCGTCAACGTGCTGCTCGGCAGCCGGTCGCCGGGTGAGGTCGTCGAGCAGCTCGGCCTGCTCGACCGGTACGCCCGGGTCCAGCAGCAGGACGTCCGGCACGCGAGTGAACTGCGCGACGAACTCGTCGCGGCCAAGGCCGGGCTGGACCGCACCGTCGATCAGCTGACCCGCGCCGAGGCCGATCTCGCGGCGAAGCGGCGACAGATCGACACCGAGATCGACAGGTTGCAGCGGCTCCGGCTACGGGCGTACGGGAAGGGCGGCGGTGGGCCGCTGCGGCCGGCGCCCTGTCCGGCCAGCTACCCCGGCAGAGCGGCGGGGGATGCGGTCACCTTCGCCTGCGCCCAGATCGGCAAGCCGTACTCCTGGGGCGCCGAGGGACCCGATGCGTACGACTGTTCCGGGCTGACGCTGGCCGCATGGTCGCGGGCCGGTGTCGCGCTGCCGCACAACGCGGCCAGGCAGCGTCAGGTCACCGCGTCGGTCAGCCGCGGCGCGCTGCGCCCCGGAGACCTCGTCTTCTACTACCGAGACCTGCACCACGTCGGCATGTACGTCGGTGGTGGCTGGGTGGTGCACGCCTCCCGGGCGGGTCAGCCGGTGAAGATGAAGCGGCTGGACAGCAGCCCGGTGCACAGCTTCGGTCGGCCCGGCTGAGATGGCCGGGGCTCGGCGTACCGCCGTAGGATCCGCTCCCGCAGCGAGGCGGGCTCCCTACTGGTGCGCGCAGTAACTCAACGGCTGCGGTGTCACCGGGTGGGCCAGGTGCGCCAGCTCTGCCAGGCGCGACTCGGTGTCGGGCCGCGCTGGCCCTGGTAGCGGGAACCGTAGACGGCCGACCCGTACGGCTGCTCGGCCGGCGAGGAGAGCCGGAAGATGCAGAGCTGCCCGATCTTCATGCCCGGCCAGAGGGTGATCGGCAGATTGGCCACGTTGGACAGTTCCAGGGTGACGTGGCCGGAGAAGCCGGGATCGATGAAGCCGGCGGTGGAGTGCGTGAGCAGGCCGAGTCGTCCCAGGCTGGACTTGCCTTCGAGGCGGCCGGCGAGCTGGTCGCCCAGTGAGATGACCTCCAGCGTCGAGGCGAGCACGAACTCGCCCGGGTGCAACACGAACGCCTGGCCGTCGGGCACCTCGACGGTGGAGGTGAGGTCATCCTGTCGGGTCGCCGGGTCGATGTGGGTGTAGAGGTGGTTGTTGAAGACCCGGAACAGTTTGTCCAGTCGTACGTCGATGCTGGAGGGCTGCACCAAAGTGGGCTCGAACGGTTCGAGCGCCAGGGTGCCCGCCTTGATCTCGGAGACCAAATCACGGTCGGAGAGCAGCATCGCCACACCATAGCTGCCGGTATGCGACACGCGTGTCGGACTACCCGCTTCGAACGTGTGTTCGATAGGATGTCGGCATGGCTTCCTGGTCCGAATTCGCCGCCGACGAGCCTCGACTCGCCGACGGGATCCGCCTTCTCATGCAGCAGTACGGCCCGGGCTTCGGCTACCTGGCCACGGTCCGCGCCGACGGCGGGCCCCGGGTGCACCCGGTCTCTCCGGTGATCACCGACGACGGTCTCTACTGCTTCGTGATCGACTCACCGAAGCGGCGCGACCTGGAACGCGACGGCCGTTACGCGCTGCACTCGTTTCCGCCGGAGGAGAGCGACGACGAGGCGTACGTCGCCGGGCGCGCCCGGCCCGTCACGGACGACGCCACGCTCGCCCGGCTGGCGCTCGCCGCGCGGGCCGCCCCGCACGCCGACTGGCGCCTCTTCGAGTTCACCGTCGACGTGGCGATGCTCGCCCGGCGGGAGCAGTCGGTGGGTGGGCCGAGCGAGTTGGCCTGCCGTCCGGCCGTCCAGGTCTGGCTCGACCCGGCCGGCGCCACACCCCAGGCCACGCGCCCCGTGGCGGCCAGTTCCGGGAGGCATCACCGCCGCGCGGCCTGACCCGTACGTGCCGGTGCCGGCCCCGTTCGACGGAGCCGGCACCTGCCGTACGCGGTGCTGCGCTGGTGCTATGCCGCGCGGTAGGAGTTCCAGGCGTTGTTCATGCGGGTGGCCTGGCCCGAGGTGAACTGGTACATGCAGCCGTCGTACGAGTAGTCCATGAAGTTGGTGATCGGGTCGAGGCCCGAGCTTGAGCAGGTGTCCCGGCCGGTCGGGCAGCCGCTGGCCGGCGAGGCCTCGGCGGGGGTGTCCCCGACCTGGTCGCCGCTGCCCGAGCAGCCGCCCTGGAAGGTGTGGTAGAGGTTCAGCCAGTGGCCGACCTCGTGGGTGCCGGTGTCACCCTGGTTGTAGTTGGTGGCGGTGCCGCCGGGCAGCGATTCGCTGAGCACGACCACGCCGTCCATCACGTTGAGGTTGCGCTGCGGGAAGGTCGCCCAGCCGAGCAGGTTGTTGCTGAGCTCGCCGAGGTAGATGTTGAGCGTCGCCTTGTTGCCCTGCCGCAGCTGGGTCTTCATCTGCCGCTCGGCCGACGAGCCCTGCCGGATCGGGTACCACGACGAGTTGGTCACCCGGTTGATGCTCTGCAACTGGAAGGCGAAGGCGGTCGCTGCGCCACCCGTCGCACCGCTGAACGACTGGTTCAGCACACTGATCTGGGACTGGATCATCGAGTCGGGAATGTTTCCGCCGGCCCGGGTCGTGTCCCGGCGGATCACGTGCACCACCACCGGGATGGTGACCGAGGCGGCGGCGGCCTGTGCGCTCAGCGTGCGTTGGCCAACTCGCTTGGCGCGCTCTTGCAGGATGTCGGCGAACTCGGCCTCGCGCTGGTGTACCTGGGCGAGGGTCAGCTGGTTCGGATCGTGCCCGGCGGCGCCGCCAGCCTTGGCCCGGGCCAGGGTACCCGTCGGATCCTCACACACCTCGTCGGCCGTGACGGCGGCCGCCACCGGGCTCGCGGTCGTGGTGGCGGCCGGCAGCAGGCCGACCGTGGCCACGCCGAGCACCAGTGCGAGCGACGTCGATGCGATGCCGGCCGTACGCCGGTTCAGCAGGACGGGACGCAGTCCCATATGCCCACCTCTTTCTGGCGACGCGACCGGGGGTTGTGTCGCGTCGTGCGGAAAACGTGAGGCAGACGTTACAACCGATAGACAGGTTTGAACATGGCCATATATTGCGGTGATGAAACTTCTTCCCCACCCCCCCGGCTCGCCCCACCCCTGCACATCGAGGGCCGCCAAGATCCGTGCAGTTTCGGGGATGTTGCTCTCGCCGAACCGCCCCCATGCAGCAAGTTCGGGGAAGTTGCGAGGGGCGGGACGTGCTGTGGGTGACTCGTCGGCGGGTGGAGCCCTGGGTGCGACGGGCTGGGTGACTCGGGTAGAGTGATGCCGCTTGCGGGTGTAGTTCAATGGCAGAACATCAGCTTCCCAAGCTGACAGTGCGGGTTCGATTCCCGTCACCCGCTCCACGCACGGAAGCCCTGGTCAGGACGCGAGTCCCGGTCAGGGCCTTCGATATCTCAGGGTCAACGATCACGACGTGCCATTGGCGTGCCCCTAGGCGGGCGAACGGGTCACGCTGCGAGCAAGCCGGTGAGGGTCACGTCCGCGCTGGTGATGTAGGAGACGGCCACCTCGGATCCGGTCTGATGCTATGCGCCTCTGCGTCGATCTGCTCGGCCTGCGGAGGCGATGGCGTGTGCCATGGTGTCCGCCTTCCGGTCGAACGTCCGAGGGAAGATCCCGGGCCGGGCCCCTGCGCGTGAGCGGGCGGTGCGACCCGCACCTGTACCATCGTGACGATGAGGTTCGGCATCGTGATCCTGCCCGACCAGCGCTGGTCGGTGGCCCGGCACCGGTGGCGACGAGCCGACGAGTGGGGCTTCGACCACGCCTGGACGTACGACCACCTGGGCTGGCGCGACCTTGTGGACGGGCCCTGGTTCGACTCGATGACCACGTTGACCGCCGCCGCGACGGTGACCGCCCGGATCCGTCTCGGCACGCTTGTCGCCTCACCGAACTTCCGGCATCCGGCGGCCTTCGCCCGGCAGGTGACCGCGTTGGACGACGTCTCCGACGGCCGGGCGCTGCTCGGCCTCGGCGCGGGCGGCATCGGGTTCGACGCCGCCGTCCTCGGCGGTGAGACGCTGCCCCCACGGCAACGGGTGGATCGGTTCGCCGAGTTCACCGAGTTGCTCGACACCATACTGCGACAGGACGGCACCACCTGGCGGGGCGAATGGTTCGCGGCGGTCGACGCACGGAGCAATCCGGGCTGCGTTCAGAAACCCCGGACACCGTTCGTGGTGGCCGCCAACGGCCCCCGGTCGATGCGGATCGCGGCCCGCTTCGGGCAGGGCTGGGTGACCACCGGGCCCGCCGTCGACGACCTGAACGACTGGTGGACCGGGGTGGCCGAGTTGACCAGTCGGCTCGACGCGACCCTGGCAGCCCAGGGGCGTGACCCGGCCAGCCTGGATCGCTACCTCGAGCTGGACTCGGCACCGGTCTTCTCGTTGAGCAGCGCGCAGTTCTTCGCCGATCAGGTGGAGCGGGCGGCGAAGCTCGGTTTCACCGATGTGATCACGCACTGGCCCCGGGCGAGCAGTTGGTACGCCGGTGACGAGGCGGTCCTGGTGGAGGTCACCACCCGTCTCCTGCCCGAGCTGCGCCGCTGAGCCGGCGCGCCGCCCGCCGGGTGGGCGCAGGGTGGCGCGGGGCTGCGAGTCGAATGGCGGCTCAGGTGCCGAGGTCGCCGGTGGCGATGCCGCCGGCTCCGGCGGACAGCAGGCGGAAGCGTACGCAGACGATCTCGCTGTCGTCGGTGACCGGGGTGCCGATGCGAGTCCAGTAGGCGGCGTGTCCGGCCCGCCACTCCTCGATCGAGCGGTCGCCCTCCCCCTCGGCGTGGGCAAAGTCCCACGGCACCTCGGCGAACCGGGTCACCTCGATGCCGGTCACCTGGACGACGGCCACCAACGCGTCGGCGTCGTCCACCAGGGCCAGCCGCTCTCCGACGTGCTCAAGCTCCTCGCCTTCGTCGGCGTACTCGCTGAACAGGCCGGCGGTGGCGGTCTTCAGGCCGGCCAGCACGAGGGTGTTCAGGCGCGCCCGTAGTTCACCGGGGGTGCCGAGGGCTAGTGCGCGGAGTCCGCCGATCCGTGGCCACATCGTGTCGAGGGTACTGCCGATCATCGGCATCCGGTCGAGCCTGAGTGGGTCATCCCGGACGGATGGTATTTGGGGGTACGGTCGATGGCCGACGACAAGGAGATGTCCATGGCGGACCGACGTGCGGTGCTCATCCCGGGACGCGGGTACGACACCCGGTACCCCCTCTTCCTCTACCTGGGCGAGGCGCTGCGCCGGGTTGGTTTCGGGCTGCACGGGATCTCCTGGCAGGTGCCGGAGAACTTCGACATCGACACCATCGGCAGGTGGGTGTGTGACCAGGTCTCCCCGACCCTGAACGAGCGGACGGACCTGTTGGTCGGCAAGTCGCTCGGCACCCTCGCCGCGCCGCTCGCGGCCGGCCGGAGGCTGCCCGCGGTCTGGCTCACCCCGTTGCTGCACCGGGGCGAAGTGGTCGACGCGCTGCGCCGGGCCACCGCGCCGTTCATCCTGGTCGGTGGCACCGCCGACTCGTCCTGGGACGGCGGAGTCGCCCGGCGGCTCACCCCGCACGTGCTGGAGATCCCCGCCGCCGACCGCGCGCTGATGGTGCCTGGCCCGCTGGCCCGCTCCGCCGAGGCACTCGGCCAGGTCTGCACCGTGGTCGAAGACTTCGTCCGCTGACCCACCCCTCCGCCCGCATTGATCATGAGGTTGTTGCCACGCCACGCCGGAGCGAGGGACAACAGCATCATGATCAGCAGGAACGGGTGGAAGTCAGGCGGGGAGGTCGGGGGCGGTGAGGAGCGTGGTGATCCTCAGCTCGGCCGCCACCGGCGGTGGGCAGGTGGCGACCACGGCGGCGGTGCCGACCGGGTCGGCTCCCCGGGCCGCGCAGATCTCGTAGATGGCGCGTACCTGGGCGGCGGTGTCCACCCAGTCGTCCACCACCAGCACCCGGTCGCCCGGACCCAGGTGTCGGTCACGTACCGCGAGGTCCACCCGGCGGCCGCGAAAGTCGGGGGGACTCTGCGCCCAGGTCAGCGAGCCGGCGGGTAGCCGTCCGTCGCCCGGCTTGTGCGCTGCCACGAATCCCACGCCGAGGGCGGTGGCCGCCAGCGGCCCGAGCAGGAACCCGGTGACCGCCGGGGAGACGACCACCGTGGGCCGAGCCGCCCGGAACGGCGCGACCAGCGCGGGCCCCAGCTCGGCGAGCGTCGCCGGATCCCGCCACCAGCCGGAGGTGTCGCTGACCAGGTGGCTCGCGCCAGGGCCGGGGTCGACCCACCCGAACAGCTCGACGAGGCGTCTGCTCAGCTCAACTGGCATGTCTCCATCCTGCGTCACCGACAGCCGAACACCGGCCCACCCGGCCCATCGCGACTCGGATGATCGGCTTCACGTATCACCGCAATTGCGGTCATAGCGCTATGATCACGTTGACTTCGGAAGTGCTTCTCTCGTTATGGTCCGACCCGGTTTGACCCGCTGAGAAAGGACCGGGCCGGTGGCTGGTAAGCACTCCCGTACCCGCAGGTTCACCTCGCCGGCCGGTCTCACGGCCAGCGCTGTGGTGGCGGTCGCGCTCGCCGTCGGAGGCACCGTCGGCGCGGTTCGGCTGACCGCCGAGGCGGAACCGGTGCGACCGGCCGCGATCGACCTGTCACCCACCGTCGCGACGAGCGCCCCTACGAGCGCCCCTACGACCGGCTCGCCGACCGCGTCGCCGACCGTCAGCGCCAGTGCCTCCCCGAGCCCGACGGTGAGCCCGAAGCCGAGCCGCACCGTCCAGGCGCCGTCGCGTAGCAAGCAGCGTACGGCCAGCCCGATGCCGAAGCCGACGACCAGGAAGACGACTGCCCCCCCGGTGGTCGACACCGGCTCCTGCGGCGCGTCCTTCTACTGGCAGGGTCAGCTGACCGCCAACGGCGAGACGTTCGACCCGGAGGGGATGACGGCCGCCCACAAGACCCTGCCCTTCGACACGAAGGTGCGGGTGACCAACCCCGCCAACGGCAAGTCGGTCATCGTGCGGATCAACGATCGTGGGCCGTTCATCGAGGGGCGCTGCCTGGATCTGGCGCGGGCCGCGTTTGCCGAGATCGCGTCACTCGACCTCGGTCACATCGACGTCCGCTACGAGGTGCTCGGCTGAGGCGGTGGAGCGTCGGGATCGGCTCCGTCTCCGGATTCTCGCGGTCAGATCCGTCTCGTCCGAGGGGCCAGGCTCATTCTTTCGCTCACGTACATCGGGCATGCTGTCGGATGTACGCACGCAACTCCTTCAGCCGGGCCGCGGCCCGCTGAGCCCTGGATCCCGCGCCGGCCTCGGCGCGGCCCTCGTCCTGCTCGCAATCGTGTCCGCGGTCGAGTTGGTGGATGACCGTACGGCGAACTACATCGCGCTGATGGTTGCCGCGCCGTTCCTGGCCGCCGCGCTCGCCTCCTGGCGGATCGTGCTGGGCGTCGGTGCCGCCGCCTCCGTGCTGGGGGTGACCTTCGCCCTGTCCGAGCGGACCACGTCGGTCGCCACGGCCGTCGCCGTGGCCGGCATCGCGTTGGGTACGGGCATCGCGGCGGCGGTGGCGGCGGTACGACAGCGGCAGGCAGAGCAGATCGCCGAGCTGTCGAAGCTGGCCATGGTGGCTCAGCAGGCGGTGCTGCGCCCGCTCGGTCCTCGGGTGGGCGCTCTATCGGTGGCCGGCCGGTACATATCGTCGACCGCCACGGCTGAGATCGGCGGCGACCTCTACGAGGCGATCGAAACTCCGTACGGCGTTCGCATGATCATCGGGGATGTGCGCGGCAAGGGCCTGGAGGCGGTCCGGCTGGCGAGCATCGTCCTCGGCTCGTACCGGCACGTGGCGTACGAGCGGGCCGATCTGCGGGCCGTGGTGACGGATCTGGACCGGGCGGTGGCGCGCAACGTCGGTGACGAGGACTTCGTCACGGCCGCGTTGGTCGAGGAGCGCGGTGGCACGCTCACCATCGTCAACTGTGGACATCCCGCGCCGCTACTGCTGCGTCGCGGCGCGGTGATCTCCCTCGAGCCGCCGGCACCGGCGCCCCCGCTGGGCTTCATGCCGGTGGTCCGGCCACGGGTGGAACGGTTGGAGCCGGGTGACCGGTTGCTGCTGTTCACCGACGGGTTGGGCGAGGCACGGCGGGACGGCGAGTTCTTTCCCACCGCGGACCGGGCCTGGCGGCTACTCGGGCACGGTACGGTCGGTGACGGCCTCGCCTCCCTGGAGACCGCTCTGGTCGAGTGGGTGCACGGCCGGCTCGACGACGATATCGCGCTGGTCCTGATGGAGTACACGGGCTCGGCGGGCAAGGCGACGGTGGCGGTGCCGAGTTGGGAGGTCGGTGCGGCCGAAGGGTGATTCACTTCTGAGGGCCCGCTGGTGGACCTGAACGGCAGGTGTGTGATGCCTGTCACTATGAGGATCGGCTTGTCGCTGCCTACCCGCGAGTAATAGAGTCCGGTTACTGATCGGTAACACCTGTCCGGAAGCGGGGCCAGCGACATGACCCACTACAAGAGCAACCTTCGGGACCTCGAATTCAATTTGTTCGAGGTGTTCGGAGCGGACCGGGCGTTCGGCCAGGAGCCGTACTCCGACCTCGACGTCGACACCGCGCGGAGCTTCCTCGCCGAGGTCGACCGGCTGGCTCGGCAGGACCTGGCCGCAAGTTACCAGGACAGCGACCGCAACCCGCCGGTCTTCGACCCGGCCACCCACACCGCGCCGCTGCCCGAGTCGTTCAAGCAGTCGTACCGGGCCTTCATGGAGTCCGAGTTCTGGCGTCTGGACCTGCCCTCGGAGCTGGACGGCACCAACGCCCCCCGGGCGCTGTGGTGGGCGCTCGCCGAGCTGGTGCTCGGGTCGAACGCGCCGGTCTGGATGTACGCCTCCGGCCCGTCCTTCGCGCACGTGTTGCACGTGGAGGGCACCGAGCAGCAGAAGAAGTGGGCCAAGCTCTTCATTGACCAGCAGTGGGGCTCCACGATGGTGCTCACCGAGCCGGACGCCGGCTCGGACGTGGGCGCCGGCCGGGCGCGGGCGATTCCGCAGCCGGACGGCACCTGGCACATCGAGGGCGTCAAGCGCTTCATCACCTCCGGTGAGCACGACCTGAGCGACAACATCGTCCACTACGTACTCGCCCGCCCGGTGGGCGTGGAGGGCGTGGGTGGCCCCGGCACCAAGGGCCTGTCGCTGTTCGTCGTTCCGAAGTACCACTTCGACGAGAACACCGGCGAGTTGGGCGAGCGCAACGGCGTCTTCGCCACCAACGTCGAGCACAAGATGGGCCTGAAGGTCTCCAACACCTGCGAAATCACCTTCGGCGAGCACGGCGTACCGGCCAAGGGCTGGTTGCTGGGCGAGAGGCACGACGGCATCCGGCAGATGTTCATGATCATCGAGTACGCCCGGATGATGGTCGGCACGAAGGCCATTGCCACCCTGTCCACCGGTTACCTGAACGCGTTGGAGTACGCCAAGAACCGGGTGCAGGGCGCCGATTTGACCCAGATGGCGGACAAGACGGCCCCCCGAGTGGCCATCACCGCGCACCCCGACGTGCGTCGCTCGTTGCTGCTGCAGAAGTCGTACGCCGAGGGTCTGCGGGCGTTGGTCCTCTACACCGCCACCTGGCAGGACAAGGTCGCCATGGCGGAGGCGGCCGGTGACGAGAAGGCCATCAAGCTGGCCAAGCGGGTCAACGACCTGCTCCTTCCGCTGGTCAAGGGCGTCGGCTCGGAGCGGGCGTACGAACTGCTCGGGCACGAGTCGCTGCAGACCTTCGGCGGCTCCGGCTTCCTCCAGGACTACCCGCTGGAGCAGTATGTCCGGGACGCGAAGATCGACACGCTGTACGAGGGCACCACGGCGATCCAGAGCCTCGACCTGATCTTCCGGAAGATCGTCCGAGACAACGGCAAGGCACTGACGGCCGTGGCCGGCGAGATCCAGGAGTTCATCGCGACCGAGGCGGGCAACGGCCAGCTCAAGGAGGAGCGCCAGTCGCTCGGCAAGGCGCTCGCCGAGATCCAGAACATGCTCGACGTGATGACCGGCTGGTTGGGTGAGGCGCAGGGTGGAGACACCCGGGCACCGTACAAGGTCGGGCTGAGCAGCCGGCGGTTCCTGCTCGCCCTCGGCGACCTGGTCGTCGGCTGGCTGCTGCAGAAGCAGGCCGACGTGGCGCTGAAGGCCCTCGCGGGTGAGGTGACGGCGACGGACAGGGCGTTCTACACCGGAAAGGTGGCCGCCGCCCGGTTCTTCGCTCGCGAGGTGCTGCCCCGCATCGGTGCCGACCGCCGCATCATCGAGACCGCCGACCTGGACATCATGGACCTCCCCGAGAACGCGTTCTAACCCACCCACCCACCCACCCACTCGGTCTCGTTGATCATGAGGTTAGCGGCGGTCTAAGAGATCAACACTGCCGCTAACCTCATGATCAACTCCTTGTTCGTGGGGGTGAGGGGGAGGGGAGAGGTGGGGTAAGCGAGGGGTGGGTGGGTATGCATGGCGGACGAGTCCGAGTACGCCCAGAGCAACCGCACGGGGGAGTGCCGCGCACATGGGCATAGGCAGTGGGATCTTCCTGATCGCGATCGGCGCGATCCTGACCTTCGCCATCCGGGCCAACGTCTGGTGGGTCGACCTGCGGGCGGTCGGTTGGGTCTTCATCCTGGCCGGGCTGGCCGTGCTGCTCACCACGCTCTGGTTCTGGCAGGACCGCCGCAAGCGGGCCCGTACATTGATCGTGGAGGAGAACCGGCTCTCACATCCGACCGCGATGATGCCGCCACCGCCCGATCCACCACCACCGACCGCACCGCCGAGCTGAGCGACCGTCTCCGCCCACACCGCACGCGCGCCTAGCCGCGTGCGGTGTGCCGCGTCTCGATCGCGGCCGCGCCGCGGCTCAGTTCCGCCCAGGGCAGGGCCGTCCGGTGCACCACGAGACCGCCGGTACGCAGCCCTTCCGGATCCGCCCGGACCGGATCGAGCAGTTCGGACAGCAGGGACATGCCGGGATTGTGGGCGATCATCAGGATTGTGGTGGCGGTCGGTGACACCTGTCGGACCAGGTGCAGCAGATCCTCCGGATGTGCCTCGTAGGCGTCCGGCTCGTAGCGGAGCACCGGAGCGGGACCGGCGGGACCGCCCTCCGGCGGCGCGCCGGTGATGCCCAACTGGACGGCGTGCCACGTCTGTCTGGTTCGCACGGCCGCCGAACAGAGCACCACGTCCGGTAGCAGCCCGTGCCGGGCCAGCCACGCCCCGGCCGCCGCGGCGTCCGCGCGGCCGCGAGCGGCCAGCGGGCGTTCGACGTCAGGACGGTCCGTGGTGGGCGGTTCGGCCTTGGCGTGCCGTAGCAGCACCAGTGTCCGCTCGGGGTACGGGCTGTCCGTCATGTCTTTAGCTTGCCCGATTGGCGATCTTCCTGCCGGGGTAAGTCGGTCGGTGCCGCAACCTCATCCGTGGCCGCGGCGGGGTGGAATGCCAGCTTCGATAGCCAAGGAGACGACGAGATGGGCATCGGTGGCAGTGTTTTCCTGATCGCGCTGGGCGCGATCTTCGCATTCGCCGTGGAGGCGGAACTGGGCTGGCTCGATCTGAGCGTCGTCGGCTGGGTGCTGATGCTCGCGGGCGTCGCCGGGCTGATCGTGACCCTCTACTACTGGAACTCGCGTCGCCGTACGGTCGTCGCGCCGGTGCGCGAGGAACGGGTGGTGGCCGAGCGTGCCGTGCCGGTCCGGGACGACCAGGTGGTCCAGGAGTACCGCGAGGTGCGCCGGCCCGGTCCCACGATCTGACCTCAGGGCGCAGCCCGACGGACCCAGCGGGGGTGGTGAGCGACGAGGCTCACCACCCCCACTGTCGTCGGGTCCGGCTCAGGCGAACAGTGCGAAGTAGATGGCGATGTGGTGGCAGACCGCAGCGACCAACGTGCAGGCGTGGAAGAACTCGTGGTGGCCGAAGACGGTGGGCCACGGATTGGGGCGGCGCAGCGCGTAGAAGACCGCGCCCACGGTGTAGATCGCGCCTCCCACGGCGAGCAGCACCAGTGCGGTGACGCCGCCCTGATGGAGGATGTCAGGCAGCATCGCCACGGACACCCAGCCGAGGGCGAGATACAGCGGCGCGGAGATCCACCGGTTGGCGTGCGGCCAGATCAGCTTGAGCGCCACACCGCCCAGGGCACCGCCCCAGACGATCGACAGCATCATGACGGCGGCCCGGGTCTCCAGCAGCAACAGGCAGAACGGGGTGTACGTGCCGGCGATGAACAGAAAGATCATCGAGTGGTCCATCCGGCGCATGACCGCGTAGCCGCGGGTCGACCACACCCGACGGTGGTACAACGCGCTGGTGCCGAAGAGACCGCAGACGGTGAAGCTGTAGACGGCGGAGCTGGCCAGGGGGGTCCAGCCCGGACGGGCGGCGGCGATCGAACAGAGCACGATGCCACAGACCAGGGCGACAAAGAACGCGTACGTGTGCAGCCAGCCGCGCATCCGGGGTTTCCCGATGTCGACCGGCTTGAGCCGGGGGCGTGCTGAGGTGGTCACGCCCCCAGGTTACGGCAGCGTAGGTTACTTTCGGGTAGTGCAACTGGTCACGCTGTCCGACCAGCGGCCGACGCGAAAGCATCCATTCTTCCGGGAGGATGGCGGAATGCGGATCAGACCGGTCGGCACGCACTCCCTCCTGCTCGACCTCGCGCCACCGCCAGACACCGATCCCGCAGCGCGGCCGAGCCGGGACAGCGAGGTGGCCGCCACCGTCGAGGCGTGGCGGGCGGAGTTGTGGCACCGCCGCGAGCTTGGCGAACTGGTCGCCGTCGAGATCGTGCCGGCCGCCGCCACCGTGTTGCTCGACGGCGTACCCGATCCACCGGCCACCGCCGCCCTGATCGCCGCCTGGACCGCCTGCGCATCCGCCGCCCGGACACCGACGGCGGCGCTCACCGCCGCCTCCGCCCGCCTCGTCCAGGTACCCGTCAGCTACGACGGAGCAGACCTTCCCCGGGTCGCCGATCACTGGCGCACCGACGTACCCGGCGTGGTGCGTCGCCTGCGGGAAACCGAGTTCCAGGTCGCGTTCTGCGGTTTCGCTCCCGGCTTCGGGTACCTCACCGGGCTGCCCGCCGAGCTGGCGGTGCCCCGGCTGCCGACGCCCCGGCAGCGGGTGCCGGCCGGTTCGGTCGCCCTGGCCGGCCGGTACGCGGGCATCTATCCCACCGCGTCCCCCGGCGGTTGGCTGCTGGTCGGGCGGACCGAGGTGACCCTCTTCGACGTGACGGCGGACCCGCCGGCCCTGCTCAGCCCCGGCACCCGGGTCCGGCTGGTGGACCGGTGAGCGGTCTCCTCGAAGTGCTCCGGGCCGGGATGCTGACCACCGTGCAGGACCTCGGTCGGCCCGGCTGGGCGCACCTCGGCGTACCCCGTTCCGGTGCCCTCGACCCGGCGGCGCTGCGCCTGGCCAACCGCCTGGTCGGCAATCCGGAGCACGCGGCCGGGTTGGAGATCACCCTGACCGGCTGCGAGCTGCGACCCACCCGGGCCACCACCGTCGCCGTCGTCGGCGCCGAGGCAGACGTTCGGGTCGGCCAGCGCCCTGGTGACACCGGCCGCCCGCTGGCCGTACCGGGCGGGACGGTGCTGCGCGTCGGCCCCGCCCGACAGGGCCTGCGCTGCTGGTTCGCGGTGGCCGGTGGCATCGCCGTCGCCCCGGTCCTGGGCAGCCGCTCCACCGACACCCTCGCCGGGCTCGGACCGGCACCGCTGCGCGACGGCGACCTGCTGCCGCTGGGCACCCCCGCCAACCCGCCCGCCCCGGTCGACGTCACCGTGCCGGCGGCGTCCCCGGCGGAGTTGCGGCTCACCGTGCGGCTCGGCCCCCGGCACGACTGGTTCACCCCGGCGGCAGTGGACCGGCTGCTCGGCACCGCGTACCAGGTGAGTCCGTTGAGCAACCGGGTCGGCGCGCGACTGAGCGGCGCGCCGCTGCCCCGCGCGGTGGCCGGGGAACTGCCGAGTGAAGGACTCGTCCTCGGCGCGGTACAGGTGCCGGCGGACGGCCAACCACTAATCTTCCTCGCCGACCACCCCACCACCGGCGGATACCCGGTCATCGCGGTGGTGGACGACGTGACCCCGCTCGCGCAGGCCCGCCCAGGCACTACGGTGAGATTTCATGGACCTCAACGCTGACCTCGGCGAGGGCTTCGGCATCTGGCGTCTCGGCGACGACCAGGCACTGCTGAACCTGGTCACCTCCGCCAACGTCGCCTGCGGCTTCCACGCCGGGGACCCGGCCACGATGCGCCGGGTCTGCGCCGCCGCCGCGGAGCGGGGAGTCGCCGTCGGAGCCCAGGTCGGCTATCGGGACCTCGCCGGCTTCGGTCGGCGGCACATCGAGTACGAGTTCGCGGAGCTGCGCGACGAGGTGCTCTACCAACTCGGCGCGCTCAACGCGTTCTGCCGGGCGTACCGCACCCGGGTCCGCTACCTCAAGCCCCACGGGGCGCTCTACCACGCGGCGGCCAGCGAGGAACTGCCGGCGGCAGCCCTGCTGGCCGCACTCGACGACTACGACCCGGAACTGCCCGTCCTCTGCCCACCCGGGTCGGTGCTGGCCCAACTCGCCCAGGGTGCCGGCATCCGGGTGGTGGCCGAGGGGTTCGCCGACCGGAACTACCTGCCCAACGGTCGCCTGGTGCCACGGAGCTCGCCGGACGCGTTGGTCACCGACCCACAGGAGGTGGCTAGACGGGCGGTGCGGATGGCCACCGAACGGGTCGTGGTCACCGTTGACGGCGGTACGGTCCCGTGCGCGGTGGAGTCGGTCTGCCTGCACGGCGACAGCCCCGGCGCGGTGGCCGCCGCGGAACTCGTCCGCGCCGCCCTCGTCGACGCCGGGGTCACCCCCGCCCCGTTCGCCTGACGTGCCGCGAAGGGCACCCTGTTCCCGGTGCCTTCCGGACGCGGCCGGGCCTCAGCCGGCGTCCATGCCGCGCAGCACCAACGGCAGCCGGCCGGCACCGCCGTCGACCACCCGCACCGGTACGCCCCAGTCCTGCCGGGTCAGGTGACAGGCCGCGTGCTCCACATCGGCGTCACAGGTGGCCGCCTGGGCGGTCACCTGAAGCACCCCGCTGGGCACCGAGCCGTCAATCACCAGGCGGCGGGACAGGTCGGTACCGGTGCCCGCCCCCTCGACCAGCAACTCCGGTGGCGACGCGGAGACGACGAGCCGGGTGGACGGTCCGAACGTGTCATCGAGCTTCTGCCCGGGGGCCGGGGTGAAGACGACATCCAGCACGACCTCACCGACGGCCAGCTCCGTCGGCCGGCGCTCGGTACGGTGCCGGGGACCGTCGACGGTCTCCGCACCGGCCGCCGAGAGCGCACCGGGAGCCAGCCGGGTGACCCGGTGCGCCGCCGACTCCACCACCAGCACCGCGCCGTCGGCGGTGAGCACCAGGTCGCTCGGCTCGGCCAGGCCGCTGGCGACGGTGGCGACCTGATCATCGGCCGGGTCGTAGCGGCGTACCGCGCCGTTGTAGGTGTCGGCGATCAGGACCGATCCGTCGGGCAGGGCGCAGACGCCGAGCGGGTGCTGTAGCAGGGCCTGTGCCGCCGGCCCGTCCACGTGCCCGAAGTCGAACAGCCCCTGACCCACGGCGGTGCCCAGGAGGCCGTTCTCGACGTAGCGGACGGCGCTGGTCTCGCTGTCGGCCACCCAGAGCCGGTCGCCGTCGGTGGAGACGGCGAGCCCGGACGGCTGGGCAAGCCACGCCTCGGCCAGCGGCCCGTCGCGCAGCGCCTCCACCGTCGTGCCGGCGTACATCCCGGCGGTGCGCTTGATCGGGTCGAACCACCAGAGCTGGTGGATGCCGGCCATGGCGATGACGATCCTGTCGTCGTACCAGACGAGATCCCAGGGAGAGGAGAGGTCGACCGAGCGGGCGTCGTGCGCGTGGTCGTCGACCGTCGACCGCCACTGCCGTCCGGTGCCGGCCACCGTGAGCACCTCGCCGGTGGCCAGCCGTACGCCCCGCAGCAGGTGGTTGACGGTGTCGGCGACCACCAGGTCGTAGCCGGCGACCTCAGCCACGTGCGGCGGCAGCAGACACAGCCCCTGCGGCTCGGAGAAGGTCGCGGCACCGGCGGCACCGTCGGTCCGGCCCCGCTCGCCGGTGCCGATGGTACGGACGACGGTCTCAGCGTCGGCGGCCAGTTCGACCAGGCGGTGCCGCGCCGAGTCGGAGACCAACAGGCCGCCGTCGGGCAGGGCCACCGCCTTCCCCGGGAACCGGAGGATGGTCTCCGGCTCGGCGACCGGGATGTACGGGCCGTCGCCCCGGTGCAGCGTGCCCTTCGCCTCGTGGGTCGCGATCAGGTCGTCGATCAGCCGGGCCAGCCCGTCGGCGTGGCCCTCACCCGCCATGGTGGCCACCACGTATCCCTCCGGGTCGATCACCGCGAGGGTCGGCCAGGCACGGGCCGCGTACTGCTGCCACATGTCCAGCTCAGGATCGTCGAGGACCGGGTGGTGCACGCCGTACCGCTCGACGGCGTCGGCCAGCGCATCGGCGTCCTTCTCGTGCTCGAACTTCGGCGAGTGCACCCCGATCACCACGAGGACGTCGGCGTACTTCTGCTCAAGGGGACGCAACTCGTCCAACACGTGCAGGCAGTTGATGCAGCAGAAGGTCCAGAAATCCAAGACGGTGATACGACCTCTGAGATCAGCCAGACGGAGGACCTTGCCCCCCGTGTTCAACCAGGCCCGACCCCGAAGCTCGGGAGCCCGCACGCGTGCAGTCATAGCCCCATCGTGCCTCACCAGCAGGCGCCAGCCGGCGCGACGGGAGGTGGGAGAGCCGGACGTGACACCGCTCACCCGGAGCCGTCCGTTCCCGGCATCGCCCGGCACACAGATCCGATCGCCGAGCGTGAGCCACGGCGCTCGCGGTGCGTAGGAACAGGCACCGGATGGGACACACCACCACTGCCAGGCCGATGACGCGTCGTCAGCGGCTTGTCGGCGTTACCGAGGGAGACCGGCTCCCGTCCGGCGTCTCGGTGACCGCAGGCCGCGCGAGCTTGGCCGGCGGGGCGGGCGAGCCGCGAGACAGCGACGGCGGGGTCACGGTCTGACCGTGACCCCGCCGTCGGATGTGCGAGCTCAGCTACCGGTCTCTTGCTTGAGGCAGAGCACCGGGTTGGCGGTGGCGCCGCGGAGATCCACGTGTGGCATGGCCGGGTCGGGGCACTTGTCCTTCGACTCGACCTTGGACACCACGCTGAAGGCTTCCGGATCGGCGCAGTCGACGGCCACGGCGGTGGTGCCGGAACGCTTGACGCACGAGCCGACCGGCGGGTCGAAGGCGTTCGCGTCGTCCGATCCGCCGACCATGCCGAGGAGCTTCAACAGGCCGAGCGGAATGGCCAGGATGAGCACGGCGGCGACGAGCACCGCGGCGAGCACCCGTCCGTTGCGCACCTTCGGCGCCGGAGTTTCCGCAGCCGGCTCGGCGACCGGCTTGAACGCGTCGAAACGGCCCTGTTCTGCCTCACCCGGACCCGGGCTCCAGGGTGGCGCGGACTGCGGCGGCGGGGGAAACGCCGAATCATGCTCGCCGCCCGGCTCCGACCGGACGGGCGAGCCGTAGGCAACACCCGGGCGCTCGGGCGGCCCACCGTACGGGTCGTTGCCCGGCCCACCGTACGGGTCACGCGGTGCGCCGCCGAAGGGGTCGGCCGGGCGTTCCGGCTCGGCGTGCGGCCGTGTGCCGTTGACCGGCCGGTTGGCCGGAGGTGCGTCGATGAAGGACGGTATCCCCGGCGGGAACGCGGGGGGCGCAGCCGGCGAAGCCGGAGCGGCCGGACCGGCGAAGGCGTTCGGCCCGCCCATCGGCGGCTCGTGGTCGGCGAAGCGGGGCTCCGGGGTCTGCTCGAACCGCTCCGGGCCCTGATCACCGCGCGCCGCGGCCCGGTCCACGTCGAACCGTCCCGGGCTCTGGTCGAAGCGGGGCACCAGGGGCTGCTCGCCGTGCTCCTGGACCGGCTCCTCATGCTCAGGGCGGGCCGGCCGGCCGTACACCCGTGGTTGCGGCGGGGGCGAATCGGTCGGATGAACCGCGTGGTCGGCCGGGGGCATGACCCGGCTGGACAGTGGTACCGAGGCGCTCGCCGCGACACCGCCGCCGGGCGGCGGTGTGGTGCGGCCCTCGGCTTCCGGAGAGGTGCGCGGCGCCGGGATGACCGGGGACTGCGGGTCGTCGTGCCGGGGCTCGGGGTGGCCCCAGGCTGTGCCGCCGGCCGGCTGGTCGACCACCGGGCGGCCAGGAGGTCCGGACGGGTCGTCGGTGAACGGCGCGGGCTGGGCGAAGTCCGCAGGCGGTGTGGCGGCCAGGCTGGCACCCGGCACCCGCTGCTCCTGTGGCGGCAACGGCACCATGTTGGCGGGAGAGATTCCCGGGCCGGGTGCGGGCTGGTAGACGGCGTCCTCGGACCGACCAGCGTCGGGTTCGGAGGTGGTTCGGGGCGCGGCAGGCTCCGCCGCCTGACCCCACGCCTCACCGGGCGCCCACGGCTCGATGTCCGGCACGGCGGACCGATCGCCGGCGGTGCGGGACGGAAGTGGCTCGGCGGACGGGCTCCAGGACGGTGGCGGGCCGGCAGCCGGGTTGCCTCCGGCCCAGCCGGTCGACTGCTCCCGTGCGGGCGTGGCCCAGTCGGGCTGTGCTGCCGCCCGGTCACCGCCCGAGTGCCAACCCTCGGCCGGCTGCTCGGCCCAGCCGCCCCCGGCGGGCTCCCGTCGCTGGCCGGTCGCCCAGCCGGACTGCTCCGGCTGCTCCGCGGGCCATGCCTCGGCGGGTGACGACCCGTCGGTGGGCCGCTGCTGGCCCGCGTCCGGGG